>JAOPWD010000408.1 GCA_025965875.1 Pseudonocardiales bacterium | reverse complement strand
CAGTCGCCACTCAGTTCCCCACCGTGGCCGACCTTTCTTGGAACGCGTCGCAGGACAACACCGCCGTGACGGGGTACTCCGTCTTCGCCAACGGGAAACTCCTCAGCGCATCCACCGGACCCAGCGCCCGGGTCACCGGTCTGACAGCAGGCGCCACGTACAGTTTCGTGATCACGGCGCGCGACGCCGCCGGCAACGAGTCAGCCCCGAGCCCGGCGCGCACGGTCACCATGCCATCGGGCAGCGACCTGGCTAAGGGCAAAGCGGTCACGGTTTCCTCCTACTCCGAACCAAACACACCTCAGCTCGCCGTCGATGGCGACGTGTCGACACGGTGGGCGCAAGGACTGGGGCTACCGGACCCGTCACGGATCCAGGTCGATCTGGGAGCGCAATACGACGTCACCGGCGCGATCACCACGTTTGAAAAGTCCTCCGGGTACGCCTACCGAATCGAGGTGTCGCCTGACGAGTTCCATTGGCGCACGCTCGACGAGCACACCGGCACAGCTACGACGGCGGCAACCAACTATTCGCCGGCAGCTACCCCGGTGACCGGCCGATACGTCCGCCTCACGATCACCGGATCGAACGGCAACGGCGGAAGCATCTATGAACTCGAAGTGTACGGAACCGCCCTGCCACCCAGCACCGATCACCAGGCACCGTCGGTGCCCGGGCAGCCCACTGTCACCCCGCGACTTCCATCGATGGCTGACCTCAATTGGCAACCTGCGACGGACGACACCGGCGTCACGACCTACGAGGTGTACCAAGACGGAGCGCGGATCGCGGTCACCGACCAAACCAGTCTGCGCGTAGCCGGGCTGACACCGCAGACGCCTTACAGTTTCACCGTTGTGGCGCGCGATGCCGCGCTGAACGAATCAGCTCCCAGCCCGGCCGGCACGGTGACGATGCCCGCAGACAACGATCTGGCCCGCGGGAAACCGGTCACGGTCTCGTCCTACTCACAGCCCAACACTCCGGACCTTGCGGTCGACGGAAACCTCTCCACACGTTGGGCACAGGGACTCGGGCTGCCGGACCCCTCCTGGATCGAGGTCGACCTGGGCGCGAGCACCTCGGTATCGAGCGTCGTGACAACGTTCGAGAAGCCGAGCGGGTACAAGTACCTGCTCGAATACTCCACCGACGGCACCAGCTGGTCCACCCTCGACGACCACACGGCCAACAGCACGACCAGCGCAGCGAACTACTCCTTCGCCGCATCGCCGGTGCAGGCCAGGTACATCCGCCTGACCGTGACCGGCTCCAGCTACAACGGCGGGAGCATCTACGAACTCCAGGCCTACGGCGGCTTCTGATGAGCCCGCTGACCAGAACAAACCCTTCGACGGAAAAGGCACGATGAAGATCACGCACGTTGAGGTACATCCCGTTGGCGTTCCTGCCGCGGACCCCCCTTTCCGCTGGCGCGAAGGGCTCGCCGGCAGCGCACCGACAGGCGACGGGGCCGTCCTGCACATCGGCACGGATGCCGGTGCTGAGGGGGTCGCCCTCTTCGCTCGCCCAGGCGCCGCCGTGACGCTCACCGACTTGGTCGAGCGGGTCTTCCGGGACGAACTGCTTGGCCAAGACCCTTACCAGCGCGAATGGTTGTGGCACCGCGTCTGGGAACTGGATCGCATCCACGAGCTACCGCTGCCGGTCCTCGGTCTGATCGACGTCGCCCTTTGGGACCTTGCCGCCCGAGCGTGCGACCGACCCGTATGGCAGCTGCTGGGCGGATACCGAACTGCGATCCCGGCCTACGCATCGACCTCGACATTCTCGACGACGGAGGAATTCCTCGACGTCGCCGACCAATGCCTGAGCCTCGGCTACCAGGGCATCAAGCTGCACGCCTGGGGCGACGCTCGCAAGGATGCCGAACTGTGCCTCGCCCTCAGGTCGCATGTCGGCGCGGACCTGCCGCTGATGTATGACGGCTCAGCCGGCTTCGACCTACCGGACGCCATTTACCTCGGCCGGGCCCTGGCAGAAGCGAACTACCTCTGGTACGAGGAGCCGATGCGTGAATTCAGTATCAGCGCCTACCGCAGGCTCGCGCAGTCAACGTCGGTCCCGCTCCTCGTCGCCGAAACATCCGACGGCGCACACATGAATTCGGCGGACTTCATCAAGGCAGGCGCCGCCACCTTCGGCGTCCGCGCCGGGACAACACTCAGAGGCGGAATCACCGGAGCGATGCGAACCGCTCATCTCGCAGACGCCTATCACCTCAGGGCCGAGGTGCACGGATCCGACATCCCCAATCACCACCTCTGCATGGCGATCTCAAACACCACCTACTACGAATCTCTGGTCACCTCGGTGGATGTGAAACGAGAGCGCCACGTCGACGAGAACGGCCTCGTACATGCACCGGAAGGCCCAGGCATCGCCCTTCCGTACGAACTCGAATACTCCGATGCCCTTCGACCGTTCGTCGAAACGCCCAAGTACTGATCCGCCCACGCCGCGCAAAGCAACCACCCATCCTCCTCTGGTATCGAAAGGCACACCATGAAGGCATTTCGCTCGCCGAACCGCAACGCCGGAGCGAGGCCGGCGCGCGCCATCGCCGTCCTCGTCGTCGTCGCATTGGCCCTGGCCGGCTGCGCCAGCGCCAAACAATCCACGTCGTCGGCTGGTGCCGGCGCGTTCAAACCGGTCACGCAGGACGCGTCGGCGAAGATCACGGTCTGGACCGACTCAACACGCCTTCCCGAAGTACAGCAGTACCAAAAGCTCCATCCCAGCGCGAAGCTGAACATCGTCACGTACGACGGCGGCGCGGACGGATCAACCTACCTCCAATCAAAGATCCAACTCTTCGACCGTGCGGGCAAAGGATGGCCCGACGTCGTATTCGGATCACCAACCGACGTCACCTGGGCTTCGCAGCCGACGAACCCCTCGGCCGTACCCTTTGCCGCACCTCTCGACGAGAGCCTCGTACCCAAAGCGACTCTCGACAACTTCGCGAAGGGCTCCCTGAGCCCATGCCAGTACAACGGGCATACCTACTGCATGCGCAACGACATCGCCCAGGTCGTCCTCTGGTACAACAAGACCCTGCTAGACGGGTGGGGCTACCAGGTGCCGACCACGTGGCCTGAGTACCAGGCCCTGGGCCTGAAGATCGCCAAAGAACACCCCGGCTACCTCGTCGGCGCCGTGGGCGATACCAACTCGCAGGAGTCGTACTTCTGGTCGAGCCAGTGCCCAGCGTTCCAACTCACCGATCCCACCACGTTGCGCGTCAACCTGCAGGATCCACGCTGCACCAGGACCGCCTCCCTTCTGGACTCCCTCATCAGCGCAAAGGCAGTGAGCACCCAAGGCTTCTTCAGCCAGGGCTTCGCCAAGGACAGCGCCAGCAAGGTCGCGATGGCCTACGGCCCGTCCTGGTACGGGCAGTACCTGTTCAACGCAGCATTCAAGACTCCTGCAGGGCAAATCGCAGCAGCCGCGCCGCTGACGTGGCCCGGTGACTCCTCACCTGCGACGGGCAATGTCGGAGGCGGCCTATGGATGATCTCCTCACACAGCGCCAACCTCAAGGCCGCCACCGACGTCGTCACGTGGCTCACCACCTCCGACGCCAACCAGGGCAGTGCACCGACATACCCCGCCTATGGTCCTGCCGCAAAGACGTGGTTGGCCAACCCCGTGAACAAGAAGTACTTCGCCACCGACATCAGCTCCGTCTTCCAACAGGCCGCCAACGAGGTATGGACCGGATGGTCAAACACCAAGTTCAGTGATGCCACGGCCTGGTCAAGCATCGTCCTTCCCGGCCTGACCTCCGGAAAGAGCCTCACGTCCCTGCTGCCGTCGTGGCAGAAGGCAATCAGCAATGAAGCCAAGGTCAACGGCTACAAGGTGACCAATCAATGACGCTGGTTGCCTTCCAGCCTACGAGCAAGGGCGCACCTTCCCGCCGCGGTGTAAAGCCGCGGCGGGAGGGCGGCATCGCGAGCTATTTTTTCGTCGCGGGCTACACCGTCCTGCTCGTAGCGTTCGGCATCTTTCCGACCTGCTACGCGATCTACCTGGCGTTCACCAACGACCGGGGCCAGTTCGCGGGCGTGAACCAGTTCAGCAAAGTGGCGCGCGACTACCGGTTTCTTCCCGCATTTGAAAACATCGCGGTCTATCTCGTCATGTGGCTCGTGCTGCTGGTCGTGATGACGGTGTTGGCCGCTGTCGCGCTCCGATCGTGGGTGCGGCCCGGAATGTCGAGCTTGCTGAGGTTCCTCTTCTACCTGCCTGGCGCGCTGGCCGGAGTCGCCAGCGTGCTCGTCTGGCTGTTCATGCTCGACCCAGACGTAAGCCCAGCAGGCAAGCTCTTGAGAGCGCTCGGAGACAACAGCTTCGCGGCAACGTTGAATCCATCGCACCTCCCCGTCATCTTCGTCCTCATCGCCTTCTGGACGGGCGCCGGCGGCTGGATCGTGGTGATGTACGGCGCCTTGAACAACATCCCAGATGAGGTCCTCGAGGCCGCACGAATGGACGGCGCGGGCCGGTGGCAGACTGCGCGGCAGATTCAGATCCCCATGATCCGCAAGTGGATCACGTACATGAGCATCCTGGCCTTCGCGGCGGGCACGCAGCTATTCATAGAGCCGCAACTCCTGCAGACCGCGAGCCTAGGACGAGTCAGTTCTACCTGGTCACCGAACCAACTCGCCTACGTATACGCCTTCCAGCAGGGCGACTTCAATGGCGCGGCCGCCATCTCCATCTTCCTGCTCGTGCTCGGATTGGCCTGTGCCGGCGTGCTCGTGACCCGCTCCGCCCTCTTCAAACTGGAAGACCAATGACATCAGCACTGCGCCGCAGACCGCACATGAGAGCCGGCAAGGCACGCTCCTCAGTTGCGTCGAGGGTCCTTGTGGGGTTGGTCATGGCGGCCCTTGCCCTGTTCTTCGTTCTCCCAGTCATCTGGCTGCTACTGGCACCATCGAAGACCGCTGATCAAGTCGTCCACAATTGGCCGTTGAGCTTCGGATCGTTCTCCCAAATAGGGCACGCCTGGTCTCATCTGATGTCCTTCCAGAACCACGCAATGCTCAAGTGGCTGAGGAACTCAGCGATCTATTCAGGCGGCTCCCTCATTCTCACGCTGATCACCAGCGTGCCTGCCGGGTATGCGCTTGCGCTGACCAGATTTCGTGGACGCACCACGTTGCTCGTGGTCACGCTCATCACCATGATCATGCCGTCGGCGACCCTGGTCCTCCCGATCTTTCTCGAGATCAACCAATTCCACCTCATCGGAACGATCTGGTCGGTGATCCTTCCGTTTTCGTTCTATCCCTTCGGGGTCTATCTGGTCTACATTTACTTCGCAACGAGCCTGCCGCGCGACATCATCGCGGCCGCCCGCGTCGACGGCTGTTCCGAGTGGCAGGTCTTCGCACACATCGCGCTGCCTCTCGCGCGACCTGTCATCGCCCTCGTTGCCTTCTTCAGCTTCGTCGGCAATTGGAACAACTTCTTCCTGCCCTACCTGGTCCTGCCCAACAGTGATCAGTTCCCAGTACAGGTCGGCCTGAACCAACTGCTGTCGTCGACGCCGTCGTTCAACCCCGTTGCCGGCGCTGGCCTGAACATCACCATCCCTGAACTTGCGCTTGCAATCATCGTCGCAATTCTGCCGGTACTCGTGTTGTTCCTGTTCTCGCAGCGGGCACTCGTGTCGGGCATGCTCGCCGGATCGACCAAGGGATGACCACTCGGGCAGCAGCGGCGAACCTTCGGGCAGGCGTGCGGTGACACGGTTCACGGGCATGCGAGTACTCGTCACCGGCGGCGCATCCGGTATCGGTCTCACCACCGCACGCAGGCTTGCCGCCGAGGGCGCCGCGGTAGCGGTTCTGGATCTCGTGCCGCTTGCCGAAGGCGCGCGAGCCGGTCTGATCAGCGTCGGAGGGGACGTCACCGACGACGCCTCTGTGCGTGCCGCCGTCGACGACGCGGCCGCTGAGCTCGGCGGCCTGGACGTGCTCGTCAACAACGCGGGCATCGGTGCTCAGGGCGGCGTCGAGGACAACCCAGATGACGAGTGGCATCGCGTGTTGGACGTCAACGTCGTCGGCATGGTGCGGGTGACCCGTGCCGCGCTGCCGTACTTGCGCGCTTCGTCGCGAGCGGCGATCGTCAACACCGCCTCGATCGCCGCCACCGCGGGGCCTGCCGCAGCGCGCGCTGTACTCGGCCAGCAAGGGCGCAGTCGCCGCCCTGACCCGGGCGATGGCAGCCGACCTGCTGCCAGAAGGCATCCGGGTAAACGCGGTGAACCCCGGCACCGCCGACACGCCGTGGGTCGCCCGGCTGCTCGAGAGCGCTGCCGATCCGCAGGCCGAACGCGCTGCCCTCGAGGCGCGCCAGCCGCACGGGCGGCTGGTGTCGGCTGACGAGGTGGCCGACGCGATCGCCTACCTCGCCTCTCCTGCGGCCGGGTCGGTGACCGGCGTCGCCTTGGCTGTCGACGGCGGCATGGAGACACTACGGCTACGGAGCCGGCATTGAACCGTCAGCGATTCGGTGCGGTCATCCGGCTGCGTCCCGAGTATCGACTCGCTGGAAGGCGTTGACATGCACACCCGCCCTTTGGGACGCACCGACCTCACGCTCACCGAGCTCGGGTTCGGCGCCGCGCCGATCGGCAACCTGTACAAGCCCACCGACGACGAGACCGCCGAAGCCGCCCTGCACGCAGCATGGGGAGCCGGAATCCGGTACTTCGACACGGCCCCGCACTACGGGCTCGGCCTGGCCGAACGCCGCCTCTGCCGAGCCCTTGCCCCGTACCCCCGGGACGAGTACGGCGTCTCGACGAAGGTCGGCCGACTGCTCGTGCCCAACCCCGCGCCCGCCGGATCGGATCTGCCCACCGGTCTGTTTGCGGTACCCGACACACTGACCCGGCGGTTGGACTACTCGCGTGACGGCGTGCGCCGCAGCCTGGAGGAGAGCCTGCAGCGGCTCGGCCTCGACCGGGTGGACATCGTGCTCGTCCACGACCCGGACGATTTCGTGGATCAGGTGATCTCGGAGACGATCCCCGCACTCGTAGAACTGCGCGACCAGGGCGTGATCGCCGCCGTCGGCGTCGGTATGAACCAGTGGCAGGCCCCGCTGCGGATGGTTTGCGAGACCGACCTCGACGCCGTCATGCTCGCCGGGCGCTGGACGCTCGTCGACCGCACCGGCGCCCCGCTCATGGACGAGT
>JAOPWD010000386.1 GCA_025965875.1 Pseudonocardiales bacterium | reverse complement strand
TGGTGGAAGCGGCCGGTGACGGTGACCCACTGGTCGCGGGCCGGGGCTGCGCCGGAGATGCCGACGACCTTGACGATCATCGCTGCGGCGTCGGCGGCACAGCACGCGATCTGGTAGCGGGCGAGGCGGAACGAGCTCTGCTCCGCCCCGCCGGCCACGAAGCCGGTGAGCGACACGGTGGCGTCGCGGACACTGCGGCCGTCACCATCGAAGGCGCGTTGGCCGTACTCGAGCAGCGACATCGAAACAGGATCATTCGACGGCGGCAGGGCCTTGAACCCGCCGCCCACCGAGCGGACACTCACCGGCGCCGTGCGGTCGACGCCATAGCTGCCCAGGGCCGGCGGTGCCACGAGCAGCAACGCGGCGATCGGGGCCAGCAGCAACCAGCCCTCGCGGGGCTGCTCGTGCTCGTCGTCCCCTCCGCGCCTGAGCAGCGAACGCAGCACGGTGATCGCGCCGAGCGCCACGAGCGCGACTCCGGCGATCAGCAGCCAGGGCCGCATCCCGTTCTGCACGTAGCGCAGGTAGGCCCCGCTCAGCGTCAGCCGGAGTACGACGGCACCGACGAGTGCGAGCAGCGTCCCGGGCGTCACAGCAGCCACCAACCCACCAGGGCGGCCGAGCCCAGCGCGGCGGCGAACGTCAGTGGGGCGAACCGAATGGTGAACGCCCGGCCGAATGTGCCGGCCTGCAGCGCGACAAGTTTCACGTCCACCATCGGGCCGACGACCATGAACGCCAACTGCGCCGTCGCCGAGAACTGCCGGAGGCTGGCCGCGATGAACGCGTCGGCCTCCGAGCAGATCGCCATGATCACGGCCAGCACGCCCAGCGCGAGCAGCGCGAGCGCGCCCGATCCGGCCAGGTGGTCCAGCACCGTGCGGGGGACCACGGTCTGCAACGTCGCCGCCGTCGCGGCCCCGATGATGAGGAAGCCGCCCGCGCTGAGGAAGTCGTGGCTCGCAGCGGCCAGCAGCACCTCGCGCCGGGTGCCCACGTGCTCGTGCGAGCGATGCCGCGACCTCAGCAGGTCGGTGCGGCCGATGCGCAACCAACACCAGCCGACCAGCACCGAGGCGAGCAGGCTGGCCAAGAAGCGGGCCGCCACCATCTCCGGGCGACCGGGAAACGCGACCGCGGTGGCGACGAGTACCACCGGGTTGATCGCCGGTGCGGCCAGCAGGAAAGCCAGGGCGGCCGCGGTCGGCGCGCCGCGGTCGATCAGCCGGCGTGCGATCGGGACCGACCCGCACTCACAACCGGGCAGCAGCGCGCCGGCCAGCGCAGCCACCGGAACGGCAGCCTGGCCCCGGCTCGGCAGCAGCCGGGTCAGCAGCGCGGGCGGCACGTACGCGGCGATGGCCGCGCTGATCGTCACCCCGAGGACGAGGAACGGGACGGCCTGCAGGGTGATGGCGACGAAGACCGTCGCCCAGTTCGCGATTGCGGGTTTGTCGAGCAGATTGCTCAGCACCGGACGGAACACCGCAGCGAGCACGACCACCACCGCGACCAGCGCGACGCCGCTCTGGCGGGTCGCAGTTCGCTGCGATGTGCTGGTCACAGCGGGTCAGCCTAAAGGTGCATCCAGGCGTTCGTGCTCACAACCTGCTATCCACCCTGATGCATAGCTTTTTCACCTTATTTCCGGCAGTCTCGTGTGCGCCGTACCGGACGCCTACAAGGGGTGCATATGCCGTCACACGTACTTTCCAACCGCTGGGCCCAGCTTGGCCTCGCCGCCACCGCGGTCGCCGCTGTGCTCGTCGCTCCGCTGGCGACCAACACCACCGCCAAGGCCGACGCCGTGACCATCGCCGGCGCTCGCTCGCTGTCGGACCAGGTCTCGGTGCAGTTCGAGCCGGAGGACCGCAAGACCATGGACGTGCATCTGCTCGCCTACAACGACTTCCACGGCACCCTCGAACCGGGCAGCCAGAGCCTCTACGGTCAGTTCACCGGCGGCGCCGCCTACCTGGCCAAGGTCGTCAAGGCCCAGCAGGCCCGCTACGGCGCGAACCAGGCCACCGTGTTCGCCGGTGACGGCATCGGCGCCAGCCCGCTGGCCAACAGCCTGTTCCACGAAGAGCCGGCGACGATTGTCGCGAACCTGATGCACACCGATTTCGCGTCGGTCGGCAACCACGAGTTCGACAAGGGCTCCGCGGAGTTGAAGCGGATTCAGAACGGTGGCTGCCAGGCCGGCGGTTGCACGGGCGCACCGTACGCACTCGCCAACGGAGGGTCGACGAACATCTTCCCGGGCGCCAAGTTCACGTACCTGTCGGCGAACGTCGTCGTCGATGCCACCGGCAAGACGCTGTTCCCGGCCGTGGGCGTGAAGCAGTTCCCGACCACCCTGGGCAAGCACAAGGTCAGCGTCGGCTTCATCGGCGAGGTCCTCAAGGACACCCCCACCATCGTCACCCCAACCGGCGTCGCCGGGCTCACGTTCCAGGACGAGGCTGACGCGGCGAACCGGGCCGTCGCCAAGCTGCGGAAGGACGGCGTGAAGACCAGCGTGCTCGTCATCCACCAGGGCGGGTCCCAGAGTGCGCCCGTGGCGATCAACGGGTGCAACAACAGCCTGGCGAACAGCCCGATCGTCGACATCGCCAAGCGGCTCGACCCGTCGATCAAGGTGATCATCTCTGCGCACACCCACGCCGAGTACCGCTGCACACTCACGGTCAACGGCGTGACTCGGCTGATCACCAGCGCGTCGTCGTTCGGGCGCGTCCTGTCCGACATCACGCTGAAGATGCGGCAGACGAATGGTGAATTGGTCTCGGCCAGCGCCACCAACATCCTGGTCACGAACGCTCTGAACACTCCGGCACCGGGTGTCGTCCGGCAGGCTGACACGTCGAAGGAAGACCCCCAGGTAGCGGCAGTCGTCGCGCAGTACGTCGCGGCGGCGGCCCCGTTGGCCAACCGGGTCATCGGCAAGATCCAGGGCGACCTGACCCGCATCGCTTCACCACTCGGGGAAACCACCCTCGGCGACGTGATCGCCGACGCTCAGTACGTGGCCACGGCGCCGGCCGCGCTCGGCGGCGCCCAACTGGCGTTCATGAACCCGGGCGGTGTCCGGGCCGACCTGCTGGCCAGTGCCGTCTCCTCTGGCGGCGAGGCCGTGGGTGAGGTGACGTACGGCGAGGCGTTCACCGTGCAGCCGTTCGGCAACAGCCTGGTGACCAAGACCATGACCGGTGACCAGATCCACCGGGTGCTGGAGCAGCAGTTCACCGGCTGCGGCGGCCAGATCTCGGCCAAGACGCTGCAGATCTCGTCCACGCTGAAGTACGAGTCGGCGCCGGCCGCCGCGACCTGCGCCGCCAAGATCGGCAGGATCTGGGTGGCCGGCGTCCTGGTGAATCCGACCGACACGCTCCGGGTCACGATGAACAACTTCATCGCCACCGGCGGTGACGGGTTCACCGTGTTCAACGAGGGCACCAATGCTCTCGGTGGCGCCCAGGACATCGACGCGTTCGTCGACTACTTCACCGCGAATGCCCCGGCCGGAATCCCGGTTCCGGCGCTGGGCCGCATCGTCCCGGTCGGCCCCTGAGGGTCGGCTACGCGAGAACCTCGGCGAGGTGCCTGGTGATCGGCCAGGCACCCGCTGAGGTGTTCGAGAACACGGTGTAGATCAGGCCCGCAGCCGGATCATGGACGGTCCGGAAGGACACGCCCGCGTCGTAGCCTTCGAGCCTGACGGCGTCGCCGGTTGGGTCGAGCCAGAAGCCCAGGCCGTAGCGCATCTTCTCCTCGGGAACGTCACTGCGCGGGCGCACCATCTCGGCTACCCAGTCAGTCGACACGATGTTCCCGGCGAACAACGCCGGCCAGAAGCTGTGGATGTCCGCGGCGGTGGAGTAGCTGCCGCCGTCGCCGCCGCCCCTGACCGGTAGGTGGAAGACGTTGGTTCGCGGCCCGTCCTTCGTGAGGTAGCCGAGCGCGGCGCGGGCGGTCGGCTCGTCGGAGCGTAGGAACCCGGTGTCAGCCATCCCGGCGGGTCGGCAAACGCGTTGCATCACAAGTTCGTGGAAGCTGATCCCGCTGGCCCGCTCGGCGATGAGCGCAAGCACGGCGTAGCCGCCGTTGCAGTAGGAGAAGCGCTCGCCCGGAGCGAACTTGGTCGGGTACCCGTCGAGCACCCGCAGGTACCCCTCGGCGTCTGCCAACTCATGCACCGGGACGGTCAGGACGTAGTCGTTGATGTCGTTGTCGGCGTCCTCGTCGAAGTAGTCGCCGATGCCGGACCGGTGAGCGAGCAACTGCTCGACGGTCACCGCGTCGTCTATGAGCGGCAGATCCGAGCCGAGTACCGACCGTGCGGTCGTGGTCAGGTCGAGGCGGCCCAGCTCGATCAGGCTCACCACCGCGAGCGCGGTGAGCGCCTTCGTGCCACTGGCGATCGCGAACTGAGTCTCGACGGTGTTCCGGATGTTCGCGCCGCGATGGGCCAGCCCGTAGGCCTTGGCGAGCGCGACGCCGTCGCCACGGTCGACGCGCACCACGCCGGAGAACTGCGTCTCGGCGGCGAGGGCATCAACCGATGCTTCCAGCTCATTCACGTCGCGAGCATACGGACGCCCGCCCGCCGACACGCCGCAATATTCGCGAGGGTCGAACGCATGCGAACGGGCGGCCGCAGGGGCATGCGGCCGCCCGTTCCAATCAGGGAGGGTCAGAAGGTGAGCGAACCGACGCACAGCTCGTGGGTCGCTGCGTTGCGGGCGCGGGCGACGAAGTGATCAGCGCCGGCCCGGTTCCTCGACAGCGTGCGAACCGTGAACGAGCCGCTGGGCGCGTGCGTCGTGGCGGGGCCGAGCCGGAGGGTGACCCCGTTGTCGATGATCCGATAGGTCCAGTGCTGCCCGACGCGATTGCTGTCGACCTCGAACTCGCTCTCGAGGGCGCCGTTGTCGGCCTTGACCTTGAGCTTCCAGTCGGTGGAACCCGAGCAGTTGCCAGCCTTGATAATGCCGCCGCCGCCACCGCGAGCTGCGGCATTGGGGGCGAGCGCGACGAGCGTGAGGATCGACATTCCGGTGACTGCCGTGGCGGCGGTCAGAGCGGCGGCGCGGACGCGGAGGGTGGGGGACATGAGGTGCTCCTTGGGGGGTTACCCGGGTGATCCGGGCGGTGGCTTGCTGACACGAGTGACACTCGTCGCGGCGTGGTAGCAGCCACAATCAGACGGAGGTCGTAGTACTGGCCAGGACCTCGCGGCTTGACATATTCCTATATGGGTATATGTTCTGGACATGGCACGAGCAGCGACAACGGCGGACGCGTTCAACGCGGTGGCCGAGCCCCGGCGGCGGCAGATCCTTGATCTGCTCGCCGGCGGGGAGCTACCGGTGAACGACCTCGTCGAACTGCTCGGGCTGGCCCAGCCACAGGTGTCCAAACACCTGCGGGTGCTCAGGGAGGTGGGGCTGGTGGACGTCCGCGACGAAGGACGCCAGCGGGTGTACCGGGTCAACGGTCAGTCGCTCAAGCCCATCCACGACTGGGTGAAGAACTTCGAGCAGTCGTGGTCGCAGCGCTTCGAACGGCTGGATTCCGTGTTGGCAGAACTCAAGGAAAGGGAGCTTGGAGATGAGCGCAATGACGAGTAGCGGTACGGCAATGGTGACGCTTCCGACGGACACGCAGATCCTGATCACGCGGGAGTTCGACGCACCCAAGCACTTGGTCTACCAGGCGTGGACGACGCCCGAGCTGATCAAGCGGTGGTGGAGCGGCGACCGGGGCGAGGTCACCAGCGTCGTAGTCGATCTGCGGGTCGGCGGCACCTGGCGCTACGTGATGACGGCCAACGGTGGCTTCGAGGTCGCTTTCCACGGCGAGTACCGCGAGATCGTCCCGAACGAGCTGATCGTCGCGACCGAGGTCTGGGAGGGTATGCCCGACGCGCAGGCCGTGGACACGCACACGTTCACCGAGACGAACGGGCGGACGACGCTCAGCATCCTGGTGCAGCACTCGTCGCAGGAGCACCGCGACGCTCACATCAACTCCGGCATGGAAGGCGGCATGCAGGAGGCGATGGACCACCTCGAGCAGGTAGCCGTCTCGCTGCCCTGAGCGTCACAATTGGCGGCGGAGGCGAGTCGCGTGCTGGTGCTGTCGGCCACTGAGGTGGAGTCACTGCTCGACTTGGATGCGCTGGTCGAGGCCATCGAGGCGGCAATGATCGACCTGAGCAGCGGGCGGGCGTCGATGCCGGCACGGGTCGCGGCCCTTGTCCCCGACCGGCAGGCCCTGCTCGCGGCGATGCCCGCCTTTCTCCCTTCGGCGGGCGCCCTCACCACCAAGCTGGTCAGCCAATTCCCGCAGAACGAGGATCGCCCCAGCCACCAGGCGCTCATCTGTTGTTTCGATCCCGAGACCGGCACGCCGGTGGCGATCATGGACGGCACGCACGTGACCGCACTGCGCACCGCGGCCGGGTCAGCGTTGGCATCCCGCCTGCTGGCCCGGCCCGGCGCCAGTGTGGTCGCCGTGCTCGGCACCGGCGTCCAAGCCCGAGCCCACGCGCGCTTGATGGTTCGGTTGGCGGGCGTTCGGATCATCCGCGTTGCGGGCCGGAACCCCTTACGCGTGCAGCACATCGTGGACGAACTCGTCGCGGCCGGTGTCCCCGCCGAGGCGGCCGACTCGATCGAGGACGCGGTACGCTCGGCCGACATCGTGTGCGGCGCCACCCACACCGATCGTCCCGTGGTTCGCTACGACTGGCTGCAGCCCGGCACGCACGTCAATTCCGTTGGCTACAACGCGGCCGGGGCCGGCGAGGTCGACGTGGCCACGATCGCCAACTCGCTGGTCGTGGTCGAGTCCCGCAGTTCGGCCCTGGCCGCGCCACCGTCCGGTGCCATCGAGCTTCGTCGGGCTATCGACCAAGGAGCACTCGATCCGGACTGGGTCATCGAGCTCGGCGAGGTTGCTGCCGACCCGTCCACCGGTCGGATTGAGGACAGCCAGCTCACGCTGTACAAGTCCGTCGGGGTTGCTGTCCAGGATGCGGCGGCGGCTGCTCTTGTGCTGAGGGCCGCATGGGAGCGGGGGGTGGGTATCGAGATCAGTATCTAGCGGCGTGGCGTCAGGCATCCGCTGGCCCGTGATCATCTCGGTTCACTATGCGGAATCTGGCCATTCCGCGCACGAGACGTGAGTTGATCAAGCGAACGCGAGCGGGCGGGTGACCAAGCAGCGCTGCAGCGATCACTGCGGGCGTAGGGTCGCTGACGTGGACGAGTCGACGTGGCAGGCCGAATACGTCGCGGTGTGGCAGCGTCGGCCATGGGTGCTCTTGATCGGGATCGCCGCCGTGGCCTGTCTGGTGGTCTCGATAGTCCAGACCATCATGGTCGGACCGCTGGCCTTCCTCTTCATCCCAGGCCTGGCGCTGCTGTACCTCCAGCATCTGATCGTCAAGCGAAGCACAACTCGCTAGTCCCACCGAGGCCGGTCCGTCCCGCGGTCCATCGTCAGTCAGTGCCGCAGCGATCGCTAAACTCGTCAGAATCCGACCAAACGGACACGAGAGGCGCCAGGCACCGACGTGGACGATGAGCTGAAACGTCAGGTCGCGGCCGTCGTCGGCTGCGTGAGCGCCGATGGCGCAAAGCCGGCACCGGGCCGGTACGTCGGCTCGCTCGGCCGAGCCCGGGTCAACCTGCAGACCGCCGCCGAGGCACTGTTGCCGTGACGAACGGACCGGTACTGGGCATCGACGCGGGTGGCACCGGTACCCGCGCCGTCCTGGTCGAGGGCGGCACCGTCGTGCGCCGGTTCACCGGAGCGCCGATGAACGTGCTGCTGCATGCCGACGCGGTTGACCGGCTCGGCGCCTTGATCGCCGAGTCCGGCGCGTCGCTCGTCGGCATCGGCCTGCCCGGGCTGCGCGGCGCGCAGCAGACCGCTGACCTGTCCGAGCGGCTGTCCGCGGCGACGTCGGCCACGGTCGTCGTCGGCAACGACGCCGATGCGGCGCTCGCCGGAGCCTTCCCGGACGGCGACGGCGCGGTGGTGCTGGCCGGCACAGGCTCCATCGCGCTCGGCCGAAGCCGCGGCGTGCCGCACCGCGCCGGCGGCCACGGCTTCCTGATCGGCGACGAAGGCTCCGGCTGGTGGATCGGGCAGCAGGCGGTGCGGGCAGCACTCGTCGAGCGCGACCACGGACGCCTGCCGGGGAACCTGTCGATTGCACTGACCGAAGCGCTGCAGACCGATCTCGACGGCATCGTCGCGCGCGTCCACGCCGATCCCCGTGACCGGGCACTGCTCGCCGGCCTGGTGCCCGCCGTCGCCGCGTGCGACGACGACATGGCCCGCGCGGTGCTTGCCGCGGCCGCCGACGCGCTGGCCGAACTCGCCGAGACAATCCGGCGAGCCCTGGCCGCGCCTGACCTGCCGGTCGCCTACGTCGGCGGAGTTTTCGGGTGCCGCGCCGTCCGCGAGCGTTTCGTCGCGGCCACCGGGGCCGTCGCGCCGCAGCACCCGCCGGAGCTGGCCGCCGCGCTGATGGCGGAGGCAGCGGCAGGATGAGTTGGCCCACGACGGTGGCAACGCGGTGCAGCACGGCCGCGACCGCCCGGGTGTGATCCCGCGCTGCGCCGCCACCTACTCACGGGTGCGCAGCCGGTCGGCGCGGAGTCCGTCCGAGCCGTTCGCGTGGCTCGCACGGACTCCGCTCACGCCTTGCGCTCCCTAGTGCGCCGCGTCTAGTCCATCGACCTTGACGACGATGAACTCGTTGTCGTCGGCCAGGTTGGGGTTACGGCCCTTGTTCGGGAAATTGTTGTCACAGGCGACGAGCAGGCGATCGCCCTGGATCGGGTGGACGGTCTCGACGGACTCGCAGACCACCGAATACGGATTTCCCAGCCCGATATCTCCGACGTGAATGGCCGGCAGAGAGATGAGATGCGGGTCGGGAATGTCGGTCAGGTCAACCACAGTGCGCGCGTCAAGGAATCCGTTGTCGGCAACCCGGCGGAGATCCACCATGTTGATGTTGCGGAACTGCGCGGTAGCGCCGAGGCCGGCATCGCGTTCGATGAGCACGAACCGGTGTTGATCGAGAGCGGCCATGTCGGACACCATGAAGCTTGGCTGATTGGTTCGGTATTCCCAGGTGCGGCCGGTCAACGACTTATTGCCGATGCTGAACTCGTAGACGTGGCGGCGGGTTTGATCCGGATCCGTGACGGTGGCGCCCTCAAGAGCGGCGTAAAGGTACTTGCCGTTCGGAGTCATCGCCATGGCCTCGAAGCCGCGACTGTTCGGCTGGGTGGCCGGCGCGCCATTGAGGAACGGATTGTTCGGCGAGCGCACGCCTCGGATCTCGAACGGCCGATCGAGCAAGACGCCCGCTGCGTCGAAATGCAGAATCCACGGGCCGAACTCGTCGCCGACCCACAGGTCGCCGTTGTGGGCGCGGTTGAGCGATTCCGGATCGATGTCGCCGCCGGTGAGCAGACGTTGGGTGGTTGCCCCGTTCACGATCGGAAAGCCGATCACGCCGTTCGGATCCCGGAACGAGATGTGGTCGCCCACCTCGACCGAGCCCGACCCGCCTGTTGCGGTCTTGAAGTCGGGTCGGATGTAGTAGGCGCGAATGAGGAAGTCTTTCGACGTCGCCTTGGCGCCGTAGCCGTTGTCCGGCATGGCCAGGTACTCGCCCGGTGTGCGCCCGTCGACCATCGACGAGAAGCCCTGGACCGGCTGTGCCTGAAGCGGGAAGGTGATTCCGTTGACGTCACCCGGTGGCAGCAGCGTCCCCGACGGGGGACCGCCTGCGTACGTCGCGACGGGCAACACCGCCCGGCCTACCAAGGTGACGTGCGACGAACCCGGGGTGCCCGCCGCACCGCCTCCCGGGAACATGCTGATCACCATCACCGCTGTTGCCGCTGCGGCAACCGAGTAGCTGATCCTCATCGTGTCCTCCTCCTGTCGATGTGCTGGTCGGCGGCGACGTTGCACCGCCCGACGTCCCAGCCGCATCGGGCCGATGTCCCGATGCCGACTTGGGTCCGAATTGGGGGCGCTGACCCGTGCCGTTGGGACGCCCGGGGGTGGAGGATGTTTGCGGTGACAACGAGGACTGCGAGTGCGCGCATGCCGCTCGTCGTGCTGAGCGCAGTCGTCGTTGCGGCGTTGGCGACGGCGGGGGTGGCACTGATCCGAGTCGCCAACGAAGGATTCGAACCTGTGGGCCGCAACTGGTGGCTCGTCGCCGAGGTCGTCCTCGGCCTCAGCTACGTGCCGGTCGGCAGTGCGCTTCTGACGCGGGGTCGACGCGGACTCGGACTCGCATGCATCTTCGTCGGCGCCTCGCAGTTGGCTGCAGCCCTCCTGGCCGAGTCGCACGCTTGGCGCCCTGCGACCAAGCCGGTGCTCGACGCTGCGCAGGTAGTCGAGATCGCGGGCCTTCTCGCCCTCGCCGTGGTGGTTCCGTTTCTGGTGCCCTGGCCGCGGGACGGCATCACCGAAGACCGGCTGACGAGGTGGCTCGCGCTGGGTGTCGTGACTGCTGCCGTCGGGTGCGCCGCGGCCATTTTCGACAACATCGGCGATCTGCCGGGCGCACATGTCGCCGCCCCGCTCCTGCTGGTTTCCACCGTGCCTCTCGTTGCAGTGGGAGCGTTCGTAGCCGACGCGCGCGAGGACCCCCTTGCGCCCGCAACGGTGTCGCACCGCTTTCTCGTGTGGGCGATCCTTGCGAGCGGAATCGT
>JAOPWD010000350.1 GCA_025965875.1 Pseudonocardiales bacterium | reverse complement strand
CGGCGGGTCGTGCAGCACTGGGTCGGACAGGTCGAGCACGAGCGTGACGTGCGCGTCGTAGCTCGGCTTGACCTGCGCGGTCGCGTTCACGGCGTTGGCGTTGGCCACCCCGTGACCCGGATTGGTGGAGACGGCATCCGGGGTCTGCAGTCCGTTGCCGAGTTCGACCACGCCGACGTCGCCCTGCATGCCGGCGATCGTGTACGGCTCGTTCGCGTTCGGCACGGTCGGCGACCAGCCGCCGACGTCGAGCGTCAGCGTGGTGGCGGTGTTCGTCTTGACCGTCCCGCCGGACGAGCCCGCAACGACCTGGCGCCCCACGAACTCGTCTGTCTTCCAGTTCTGGTTGGGATCGCTCAACGACGTGGGCGTGTAGGTGGTGTTCGCCGGATTCCCGGGCGAGCTCGCGGGGCCGGACGATGCGGCGGCCGCGGCATTCATGTCGACCGCCGCCGCCGGAGCGGACTTCGCGACGTGGACGGTGAAGGCGAGCTTGCTGGTCGCGTCGTCATACGCGACGTTCGACACGTCGATCGTCGCACCGCCGGGAAGCCCTGCCGCCGCGTTCAACTGGTTAAGGAACTCTTGCAGCGACACGAACTTCGCCTGACCGCCCTTGGCCGGATCGTCGGCCGGGCCGGGGTGATGCTGATTTGGCACGGTGTTGAAGTTCGGGTCGCTGGGACTCGGATACGTCACGTCGCCCAGGAACGCCTTCAACGCCTCGTTTACCTGCACCGCATCCGCGAGACTGCCCTTGAGGAACGGCAGGTCCAGGTTGCCGAACGTCGGATCGGTCTTGGACTTGACGCGTTGAATCGACGTCAGACTCGTGACGAGCTGCGCCAGGCCGACGGCCAGGTCGCGCGGCGTCATGTTCAGGAACTTGCCGACTGAGGGCAGCCCGGTGGGCGTGACGCTGAAGGTGCTCGGGTCCGCGAGGTTCGGCCAGCTGACTGCGATCGTCGCATCAACGGCCGGCAGGCTCGCGAACGTGGTCGACGCGGTGGCCCGCAGGTGCAGATTGCCGGTGAGCGCGCCCGCGGGCGCCGCGAAGCCGAAGTTCACCAGACCTGCGAGCGAGCCATCCTTGGCCAACTCACCGGTGCTGTGGTCGGCATTCTCGAACGCAAGGCGACCGTCGCTGTTCGGGTCGCTGACAGATCCGACGAAGTGCGCGCGCAAGCTCAGGTCCGTGGTCCCGTCGTCCACCAGGCTCACGCCGAGGATGCCGATCGCCGCCTTTACGGCGGCCTTGTCGCTGAACTGTGCGGTCGCGTCGACCTTCAGTTGTGGCGTCGGTGCGGTCGCGTCCACCTTGAGGTAGACGGTGTCGCTCAGGTGATCCCAGACCAAGGTGAACTGCAGGTTCGCGCTCACCGTCAACGTCACGCCGCCGGTGGAGTTGAACGCCGACTGCGGCGCGGTCGTCGCGCCGCCGATCTGCAGCGGCACGTCAAGCGGCTGGTCAAGCACGTCCGTGTGGACGGCGATCGACATCGACAACTGCTTGTCGCCGCCGACCGTGGTGAGGGCGGTCTGCAGCGTCCCGGTGCGTGCGCCGCTGATCGAAATTGGTTGGGTGATGTTGAGATCGGCGTCGTGAGCCGCGTCGGAGATCTTGTTCGTGCCGGTGGTGAAGACCTGGTCGAGCAGGTCGGTGAATCCAAGTGCCCCGCCGGGACTGGACTGAACGGCGGGGAGCAGGTCGGCGATCTTGCCGATACCGCCGAGACCCTGTGACCAGGCCTGCAGACTGCCCGTCGGATCGTCCAGGAACTTTGCGATCTTGACGATGCCGTCATCGGGCGGAGTTATCGCATTTGCGGGAGCGGCGGTGCCGATTGCCCCCAATGCAGCGATCATCGTGATGCTCGTAATGGCTGCGACGGCAGGCCGTACCCGCATGTTGCCCCTCTTCGGCAGCAAGGTCTAGACACGACGAACGTGGCAATTTCCCGGGTCTCCGCGCCCACTTAGCAAGCGCACAGTAGCCACATGATCGTCTTTGTGTAAATAGGTCACGATCTTGTGTCCGGTTATGGAGTAGTGCCCCAAATATTCATAGTGTCCGGATAGAGCAGTTGCGGGTGAGTAAGCGTCCCGCTGTCGTCTAGCTCTTGCGTAACAAGGTCAACGTGGGAGAATTCGCATAACCGATAAGGAAGATCTTTTGGCTCGCCGGTGAGGCTGTCGGTTCCCGCAGCCGAGCGAAATCCTTGGTCAGCTGAGGGTTGCGGCGTCGGATCGACCGCAAACCTCAGGCATCACGCGTCGCCTCGGGCGGTTCCGGCTGTGTGGTACACGTTTGGTCGACCTGGGAGGCGGTTACGCTGCCCGCCACTCTTGACGTGGACCTCGCCGACGACATCCTCAGCGCGGTCGAGCATGAGATCGTCCACGCCACGCCCTCGAGTGTGCTCGAAGGAAGGAAGTCGGTAACGACCAACCGTTAGCGGTTCAGCGCGCTACAGTCCGCGCGTCTCCCGCGTGCAAAGGGCGTCTGCGCCGCGTGAAGTTGGGATTTCTCGATAGTGCTCGCGGGCGCCGGAGCGTCAGCACTCGAAATTCACCACGTTGATCGCGTCATGTCGGGAAGACCGAGCACGGCCTGCGCTGGAGATTTTCGACGCGAGACGGCGCCCACCTCGGTGCCGCCGTGGCTCGTGTGGTGCTGAACCATAGCCATATTTTGCAAGGCGTTTCTTGCTCTTCCAGATCCTCGATGGCGCTCGCGTCAGCCGAAGCGCTACCGGATGGTCACGGGTTACGAAACACCTGCACCTCCGCAAGCGCAAGGTAGTTCGTGCCCGCTAGCTGGACCAGCACGTACCGGCCGCTGGTTGCCACCGGCAACTGCGTGGGCCGGCCCATGGTGCCGCTCTGGTGGCTCGACCACACGCCTGGCTGCGCAGCCTGCTGCGCCGGCGTGAGTGTGTTGTCGAACGGCGTCGAGGAGACGAAGACCCAGTAGTCGGTGGCGCGATCGGCGCAGCAGTCGGTCCGGTTCCACAGGTTGATACTCGCGATCTGCTGCGAGCTGCCCAGGTCGACCTGCCACCACGCGTTGGTGTTGTAGTCGGTGTGCGACAGCGACCCGGAGCCGTAGGAGCCGCTCGTGTTTCCGTCGACGGCATGGGCCGCCGGGCTGTCGAACGCAGTCGAGGACTGCGTGGCCGGCTGGCCCTGCGCCACGTCCAGAGTCGGGTCGTAGGTGTAGCTAGCGCTGGTGATCGTGCTCGTGCCCGCCGGGGTAGTGACGGTCACGTTTCCTTGGTAGACGCCGGCCGGCAGCGTGGCGGCGATCTGGTTGGGTCCGATGTAGCTCACCTGCGTCGCCGCGGCCGCCTCGATGCGCACCTGCGAGCCGGGCGTGAAGCCTCGCCCCGAGATGAGCACCTGGTTGGCATGGATCGGGCTCACCACGGCCACCTCCGGTGCCCGGGCGGTGGTCAGACCCACGGCCGAACCCTGCAGACCCGCACCCGCGAGCACGTTGGCAGGGATCTCGCCGACGCCAGGGTTGGCCGGTAGCAGCGTGTTGCCGCCGCCGTCGACGAAGTCCGTGCCGACGTTGTCGCAGATGTAGTAGTTCAGCGGCCCGACGTGGTAGCTGTTCTTGACCACGATGTGGCCCGTGGTCGAGCAGCCGCCGTTGAAGTAACCGCCGTCGGCGTACTGGACGTTGCCGTCCATCACGATGTAGGCGCCGCCTTCGTCGTTGTAGTTGGCGAAGCTGGTGTGCCCATTGCCGAAGGTGACGTTGCCGCTGATCGTCAGCCCGTGCTGCAGGCTTTGCCCCTGCGGGCCGTTGGTGTAGATCGGCCCACCGTCCGAGCGCACGTCCATCACGTTGTAGATGACGTTGTCGGAGATGGTGTTGTCGGCCATCACGTTGGGGTTCGTGGACGGCGTGGTGGCGTTGGTGTGCCAACCGGCCCAGCCGAAGCTGATGCCGCTGTAGGGCAGGTCGCCGACCTCATTGTGGGTGATGGTCGTCTTGCGCGAGTAGCCGCCCCAGATGCCGACCGCACCGGTGTATTCGACGCCGATGTCGTGCACGTAGTTGTTGCTGATCGTGTTGCTCACGGCGATCTCGGCGCCGGACTTGACCGAGACGCCGGCCAGCGACAGCGAGCGGTCTCCGACGAGCTGGACCATCACGTAGCGCCCAGACGTGTCGGTGGGAACAGTGGCGCTGGTCGCGGAGGCTGCGTTCAGGTGGCTCGACCAGACACCCGGCCGGTCGGCCTGCTGCTGTGGCGTCAGGCTGGTGTCGAACCGCGTCGACGAGACAAAGACCCAGTAGTCGCCGAGTGGTTGGCCGGCGGTGACGTTCGCCTGCCACAGCGGCCGAACGCTGCCGAGATCCACCTGCCACCAGGGGTCTTGCTGCTGGCGGGTCTGACTTCTGGTGCCGCTGTCGCCGTCGACGGCACGCATCGCGCTACCGCCGGATTGGGTCGAGGACTGCGTCGCGGGCGCGCCGCGGGAGATGTCAGCGGCGAAGGCGGTCGGCTGCGGGTCGTCAGTGGTGCCGAACTCGATTCCGTTGCCGGAGACGTCGTGGATCTCGTTGCCGGTGAACACGTCACCGTGCGCGCCGTGGTACGCGCCGAGACCGGCCGCACCGAGGTGCTCGAACGTGCTGGCGCTGACGGTGACGTTGCGCGTGCCGACGAAGTCGACGGCAGCCGGTGGGCGGCTCCACGCGGCGAATGGGCAGGTGCCCGCGGGCACCACGTAGTTGCACAGACCCTGGCTGTTCGATGCGTTCGGGCCTTGGAGGTACATCGTGGCCTGCATGTCCGGGAAGCCGTCGTTACCGCTGGGCTGCAGCCAGGTGGTGTAAGCGAAGGTGATGCCGCTGAAGGTCACGTCGTGCAGCGGCTGCTCCGCGGTGCTGGAGGTCGTGACCAGCTGCTGCAGGACGGGCGCGACGAACTGCATAGCCGAGACGTCCTGGCCCGGACGCGCGTTGTAGTACATCTGCTGGCTCGCCTGATCCAGATACCAGGTGCCCGGGCTGAGCAACTCGTACGCGTTCTCGATCCGCGACGGCGTGGCGGAGCTGTCCAAGCTGGGGAACCCGCCGGACGGGTTGTCGCCGTCGGGTGCCAGTGGGGTGCTCGGCAGCTTCATGTTCGACCAGCAGGGCTGGCGCATCGTGATGGCTCGGCCGGCGATACTCGCCACACCGCACCGCGGCTGCGTCCAGGCGCCGTGACCGCCGTCGAAGACGAACTCGATGTCGGCGGCGTTGCGCCAGGACGCGAGCGTGTCGTCAGCGGCGAGGAAGCCGTCGGCGGACTGGGTCAGGGTCACCGGGCTCGGGCCGGACGTGCGCGGGATACGGGTGCCGTCGGCGTAGAGCTGGCGCGTGCGGAGGCCAGCCGGAACGGGCGCGACCCACACCTGCGGGTCGCCGGACGAGGGGTGCCATCCGCTGATCGGCGTGCCGCCACTAAGCACCGGACGGGCGTTACCCACGGCCTCCCAGATGATCCGGTGGCCGTCGACGCCGGAGTCCTGTGGGCCGAAGTTCAGCGGTGCGCCGAGCTGGTAGGTGCCGCCGGCCAGCTCGACGTGAACGTCGCCGGGGCTGTGCTGGACGGCCTTGGCGGCGGCGTCCTTCGCGGCGGTCAGCGAGCAGGGCGAGTGCGCCGAACAGACAACCCCGGCGCCCTGCGGCGCGGCGTAGATGGCGGTCGCGGCGGCAGCAGCGGGCGCCGAGGTGCCGATGAGGGCCGTCGCGGAGGCGACGAGGGCGATCGCGGCGCTCACGGCGGGCAGGGCTCGGGCCGGCAGGCGAGGGGACATCGGGTGGACCTTTCCTGGAGTCGGAAACTCGATCAGGCGGGTCGGGCGGCCGTGCCGCACCGGCTCGCATCGCGCAATCCGCCGGAAACGGTCACCGCACGCGATGGAGACGAATCCGTCAAAACATAATTCGTCATACGAATGATGTCAAGAGTTAACGTGGCAGTGCAGCAGACGAGTTCTTGCCGAGCTCCGTCGGCTGCGGGGTGTCAGGCACGCGTCAAGGCCTCCGCCTCGACGGCGGCCCACAGCTCGGGCGACAGCCTCGCCCCAGCTCGCTCGACCGTGGAGCGCACGTGCTGCGGGGTCCGCATGCCGGCCACGACCGACGCCGTCGCGGCATGCCGAAGCGGGAACTGCATGGCCAGCTGCGGCAGCGTCGCGCCGTGTCGCGCTGCTGTCCGCGCACATTGGCGTGCCAGTTCCACCATGTCGCGGGGCGCCGGCCCGTAGTCGAAATTGGCGCCGTCAGGCGGCCAGTCCGAGGCGAGCAGCCCGGAGTTGTACGGTGCCGCGGCGAACACCGAGATTCCTCGCGACTGGCAGGCGTCCATCAGCGGCGCCCCGGTTCGATCGGCGAGGGTCCAGCGGCCGGCCAGCATGACGACGTCCAAGTCACACTCCTCGATCATCCGCAGCGGGGCCTGCCACTGGTTCATGCCGACCCCGACGGCGCTGATGACACCTTGTTCGCGCAGCTCGACGAGTGCGGGCGCGGCCTCGTCGATGGCCTGGTCGAGGTGGTCGTCCGGGTCGTGGATGAGCACGATGTCGACCCGGTCGACCCCCAGGCGTTCGAGGCTCGAGTCGAGGCTGCGGCGGATCCCGTCGCCAGAGAAGTCGAAGCGTCGGGTCACGGTGTCCGCAACCGCGAACAGGCCGACCCCAAGATCGGAGCCCGTCGGGTTCGGGTTCGGCACCAGCAGCCGTCCTACCTTCGTCGACAGCACGTACTCATCGCGCGGTCGGCCGGCCAGGGCGCGGCCGAGGCGACGCTCGGACAGCCCGAGCCCATAGTGCGGCGCGGTGTCGAAGTATCGGATGCCGGCATCCCATGCGGCGTCGACGGCGTCAAACGCCGTAGCGTCGTCGACCTCGCTGTACAGGTTGCCGATCGGCGCGCAGCCGAATCCGAGATCGGTGACGTGCACGTTCGTCGTGCCGACTCGTCGTCCGGGCAGGCTCATCGGGCCGCCGTCTGGAGCTGATACCACGTGATCGCGGTGGTCGCGAAGATAGCTGCTCGATCCCCCGGTGAACACTGCGCTACCAACTGTTCGGTGACAGCGACGACGTCGTGATAGTCGGCACGCAGCGTAGACACCGGCCAGTCGGAGCCGAACATCATCCGCTCGGCGCCGAAGGTGTCGGCCAGATGGTCGACGTACGGGCGAATGCCGTCGACCGTCCAGGTCGGCGCCGCTTCGGTCAGCAGGCCGGACAGCTTGACCGCCGCGTTCGGAAGCTCAGACATCGCGCTGATGTTGGAACGCCATGGTTCGACCTGCCCTGCCGCGATGCCCGGCTTGCCGCCGTGGTCGAGCACGAACCGCAGATCAGGATGGCGCCGTACCGCATCGACCGCCGCGGGCAGCTGAGTTTCGGTGACGAGCAGGTCGTAGACGAGGCCGGCCTCCGCGACCGCCCGGAGGCCCCGAGTGACGTCGGCGCGTAACAGCCATTGCGGGTCGGACTCGCCTTGGACCTGATGCCGTATCCCGACCAGATACTCGCCCCCAGGTAGCGTGCGAAGCTCGTCCAGTGTCGCGGAGACGTCGTCGGCGGTCAGGTCGACCCAGCCCACGACGCCACTGATCTCGGGATACGCAGCGGCGAGCGCGAGGAACTCCGGCGTCTCGTCGGCCACGGTGATGGTCTGCACCAGGACCGTCGCGTCAACACCTGCTCGGGCCAACTGCGGCCGCAGGTCGTCGAACGTGAAGCTGCGTCGCAGGGGCTCGATGTCCGCCGTCCACGGCTGGTCGCGCACCGCCAGATCCCACACGTGGTGATGGGCGTCCACCCGAGGGTGGGCCCGTTCCGTGCCGGAGCCGCCGTCGGCCTCAGTCACTGTGGAACACCTCGGTCATCGGCGTCCACCACTGCCCCTCCGCCGCACCCTCCATGGGTTGCTGGCAGGGGTCGGTGAGATACCACCAGCGTTGGGTGGCGGGGTCTTCGGCCATGCGGGCCATGTCGGAGTCGAAATCGGCACCGATGTACTCGAAGTACGAGAACAGCACCCCATCGAGCAGGAAGATGGAGTAGTTGCGGATGTTGACGTTGTGGATCGTGGCAAGCACCGCGGGCCAGACGTCGGCGTGCAATGCCCGGTAGTCGGCTTCCTTGTCCGGACGAAGGCGGATGGCCGATGCGAACCGCTGCACCGGTGTCGTGTCAGCGTGTGTCGTGGCGGCGGCTTCAGACACTGTCAACGCCGCGGCCGCAGCCGAAGGGACTCCATGCCGCCATCGACGGCCACCGCGACTCCGGTGACCGATCCCGCGGCGGGCGAGGCCAGGTAGGCGATCGCGGCGGCGATCTCGTCCGGTGACACCAGGCGACCGTGCGGTTGCCGCGCTTCCAACGCTGCGCGCTCGGCTGCCGGGTCGTCGGCCTTGGCGAGGAGCCGACCGATCCACGGGGTGTCGGCGGTGCCGGGGTTGACGGCGTTCACCCTTATCCCGTCGGGCAATAGGTCCGCCGCCATGGCACGCGTCATCGCTGACACTGCCCCCTTGCTGGCGGAGTACAGCACTCGCTGCGGCAGCCCGGCGGTGGCAGCGATCGAGGAGGTGTTGACGATCGCCGCCGCCGATGACTTCCGCAGCGCGGGCAGAGCTGCCCTGGTCACTCGGACCATGCCGACCACGTTGACGTCGAGGACTCGATGCCATTCGTCGTCGGCGTTGTCCTCGACGCCACCCTGGGCGCCGATACCGGCGTTGTTGACGAGGACGTCGAGCTGGCCGAGGTGCTCGATCGCAGCGGCTACCGCCTTCTGTACCGCCATGTCGTCGCCGACGTCGACCTGCACGCCGTGCAATGGAATTCCAGGGCCGGCTGCCGACTCGCTGTCCGGAAGCGGATCGCGGTCGAGCACGGCGACCCGCGCTCCCTGCGCGGCCAGCAGCTGCGCCGTGGCCAGGCCGATACCGGATGCCCCGCCGGTCACGATTGCTCGCAGTCCGTCGAATGCGTTCACGTCACGCCTGCCGGAAGGTCTGCCGCTGACGCCCGAGCCCGTCGATCTCGAGCTCGACGACGTCGCCGGCCACGAGGTACGGATGGTCCGGCAGACCCAACGCGACTCCAGCCGGGGTGCCGGTGTTGATGACATCGCCGGGGCGCAGCACCATGAACTGGCTCAGGTACCAGACGACGTGGGCGACGTCGAAGATCATGTTCTTGGTGCTCCCGTCCTGGCGGAGGGTGCCGTTGACCCACAGCCTCAGACCGAGCGCCTGCGGGTCGGCGATCTCGTCGGCGGTCACGAGCCAAGGGCCCACCGGGCTGAACGTCTCGCAGTTCTTGCCCTTGTCCCATTGTCCGCCGCGCTCGATCTGGAACTCGCGCTCCGAGACGTCGTGGCTGAGGACGTATCCGGCGACGTGGGCCAATGAGTCGTCCGGGCTGGCAAGGTAGCGAGCCGGTTCGCCGATGACGACGCCCAGTTCGACCTCCCAGTCCGTCTTGACCGACCCACGCGGGATCAGCACATCGTCGTTGGGGCCCACCACGGTGTCTGGTGCCTTCATGAAGACGACCGGCTCGCTGGGTTCGGCGGCTCCGGTCTCTTCGGCATGGTCGCGATAGTTCAAGCCGATACAGACGATCTTGCCGATGCCGCTCAGCGGTGCGCCGAACCGGGCGCCCTCGACGTCCAGCACCGGAAGACGGTCAGCGACCACCAAGGCGCGCACCTCGTCCAGGCCGGTGCGCAGCAGTGCCCCGTCCACGTCACGTATGGCAGCGGAGAGATCTCGCCAGTGGGCGCCGTCCCAAGCGGCTGGGCGTTCTGCTCCTACGGTTCCGATTCGCGCTAGGCGCATGTGTTCAACTCCTGTTTCTCCGGGCTCAGGACGCGATTTCGGCGTGGATCATCCGAATGACGTGCTGACTGGTCTTGTCGTAACGGTGGTCGTTGTCCAGTTCTCCCACGATCCGGTAGTCGCTCATGACGGCGATCCGGTCGGCCAGGGTAATCATCTCCGGGAGATCGGACGAGATGAGCAGGATGGCTATGCCGGAGTCGGCCAAGCCGACGATGAGCTCGTGGAAGGCCGCCTTGGTGCGGACGTCGATGCCGACCGTGGGTTCGTCGATCACGAGGATGTCGCAGTCGGCAGCGAGCCATTTTGCCAGACTGACCTTCTGCTGGTTGCCGCCGGACAACTGCCCGGCCAGCTGCATCGGGCCCGAGATCCGCATGCCGAGCTGATCCTTGTACCGATCGACCAGCGCTCGCTCGTCCTTGCCGCGGACCAGCCCCGCTCGCGACAGACGCCGCCACACCGTCACCGAGACGTTGCGGGCGATCGTCTGGTCGAGGAAGAGGCCCTCCTCCTTGCGGTTCTCCGTGACGTAGCCAAGCCGGTAGCGCTGCAATGCATGGCTGACGCTGCGGATGGACGCCGGCTTGCCATGGACGCGAACGGTGCCACCGGTGATCGCCCCGAGGCCGAGGACGGCACGAGCCAGTTCGCTGCGGCCGGCGCCGACGAGCCCGTACAGGCCGAGGATCTCCCCCGGCTGTACGCGCAGGCTGATGTCGCGGTGTCCATCGGCCGTCGAGACGTCGTCCAGCTCGAGCGCGGGTACGGCGTCCTTGGCGACGCTGCGCGCGTCGAGATGCAAGTCGGCAAGGGCTCGCCCCACCATCAGCGTGACCACATCGTCGCGCGTGTGAGCGGCCAGCGGCTCAGCCTCGGCGACACTGCGGCCATCACGCAGGACGGTCACCGTGTCCGCGACGGCGAACACCTCTTCGAGTCTGTGGCTGACGAGCACGACGGAATGCCCTTGATCGCGCAGCGAGCGCACCACGGTGTAGAGCCGTTCGGCCTCGTCGCCGGTCAGTGACGCCGTCGGTTCGTCGAGCAGGAGCACCGTGCTGTCGACGGCGAGGGCCTTGGCGATCTCGACGAGCTGCATCTGCGCCACTGACAGCGCTCCTACGGTCCGATCGACGTCCAGTTGCACGTCGAGCCGGTCCAGGCACTGCCGGGCGAGGTTGCGCATCGCGTCCCGGTCGACGAACCCGTGTCGTTTCGGCACGGCCTGCAGTGCGATGTTCTCCGCCACTGAGAAGGCCGGGACGAGGTTGCGCTCCTGGTGCACGACGCCGATGCCGGCCCGTTGTGCGTCGAGCGGTCCGGAGAAGTTGAGCTCGGTCATGGTCCCATCGCCTGCGGTGGTGAGCAGCCGGCCGCCGTCCGGTTTGTAGACACCGGTGACCACCTTGATGAGGGTGCTCTTTCCGGCGCCGTTCTCTCCCAGCAGCGCATGGATGGCGCCTGGTTCGAGCCGCAGCGTTGCGTGGTCGAGCGCCCGGACACCCGGGAACACCTTGACGATCTTCTCGGCGATGAAGGTCATTTGCGACGTCCTTCCCGGCCGGTGCGGACCTGGGTAATCAGCACTGCCCCGAGCACGACGGCGCCGACGATGAGGTCGACCCAGCTCCGGTCGATCGAGTATTGGGCCTGGGCGACGTCGACGAGCCGGACGATGAACGCCGCCAGGCACGTCCCGAGGACCGCCACGACGCCTCCGGTCAGCGCCACGCCGCCGATGATGGGTGCCGCGAAGCTCGGCAGCAGCAGGTCGTCGCCTATCGAGGCGTTGACCGATCCGGACAGCGCGACCACGACGATGCCCGCGACACCGGCGAGCAGGCCGGACAGGGTGTGCGCCACCACGATCGCGCGGTCGTTGGAGATCCCGGAAAGTCGCGCAGCGAACGGATTGCCCCCCGATGCGAGCAACTGGCGGCCCAGTACGGCGCGGCGGAAGAACACGGCGACGGCACCGGCCACGGCGATCGCGAGGATGAACACGTTGGGGACGCCGAGGATCGAGCCCTGCCCGAGCGAGACGAGGCCGGACGAGTAGTTCTGGAACGTGCCAGTGCCGTTCACGCCGTAGCGCAGGCCGTCGATCACGGTCATCGTCGCCAGGGTGACGATGAAGCCGTTGATCCTGGTCAGGACCACGAGCAGGCCGTTGGCCAGCCCGACGGCGCCCCCGAGCAGGACCGCGGCGATCACCGCTACCGGCGCCGGCAGCCCGGCCCGCACCATGAGCCACGCGGCCGCCATGGCGGTGAATCCGGTGAGCACACCAACGCTGAGATTCATCTGTCCGACGGCGAGCACCGACATCTGGGCCAGCCCGACCAGGATGGGCACGGCCAAGTACTGGAACACCGCTTTGAGAGTGCCGCCGGTGAGCAGGTTGCCGCCGGTGGTGCTGGCGAGGACGACGAACCCGACGAGCGCGATCACGATGAGGGTGAAGTCCGTGCCCCGCAGGAACACCTGCGCGCGCAGCAAGCTGCTACCGCGGCGGGAATCCGGCTCCCCTGAAGGCTTCGCGCCGGTCGTGTCGATTGTGGAAGTCATGCTCGAGTCCCCCGTCGTTCGGCGAGTACGTGCCTGACCCGGTCGAGTGATAGAGCGACGAGCAGGACCAGCCCGATGTAGATGTTGAGGTCCTGGACGGAGAAGTTGAGCAGATTCAGCCCGGTCCGGATGACCTCGGTCAACGCGGCCCCGAGCACCGTTCCGAGGATGCTGACGGCACCGCCGGACAGCAGTGTGCCGCCGAGGACAGGCCCGAGGAAGGAAGGCAGCAGGAAGGAGTTGCCGATGTCGGCGGAGAATGCGCCACTGTTGACGGCGAGCAGAAATCCGGCCAGGGCGGCGAGCGCCCCGGACAGCGCGTGGGCCTGGATGATGCGGCGTGACGTGGGGATGCCGGACAGTCGCGCCGCCCTCAGGTTCGAACCGGTCATCAGCATCTCGCGCCCGACCCGCGCCAGCCGGAACAGGACGGCGACGAGCAGCGCGGCCACCAGGGCGATGGGCACGATGAGCGGCACCGGTGGGCCGCAGATATTGCCGGCGCAGTAGTCGCTGAACGTGTCGTTGCGCAGGGCGGTCATTCCGGCCGGATGGACGGGAAAGGCGACACCGTCACCGACATGGCTGTACAGCAGTGAGACAAGTCCGACCAGCGCGAAGTCCAGAGCGAGCGTGACGATGAACGAGTTCACGCCGGTAGCGGTGATGATCCAGCCTGCCAGTGCCCCGACCGCGGCACCGACGACCAGGCCGATCAGCAGGCCCAGCCACAACGGCACCGAGAGATGCTGATAGCACCACCCCATGGCGAATGCGGATATCGCGGCCATGCGCGGTACGGCCAGGTTCATGTGCCCGAGCGACAGCACGCAGAGTTGGGCGAGGCCGACGACGAGGAACACGCTGACGTCCTGCTGCATCGGCACCAGGGTCAGGGACGTGTTGAGGAACGACGAACGCAGGGACGTGAAGACGATGACGAGCACCACGATGACGACGAGCAGTCCGAAGCGCGGATTCGCCCAGAACGGCAGGCCCCGTGGCGCGTCCGTTCCGACGCCCGGATCGGCTGTGGTCACCATGGCGTCTGATTCTTGCGTGGGAGCGCTCATCGATCACACCGCCCGGAGGTCGTCGATTGCGTCCAGGTCCCAATCGATCCCCAAGCCCGGCGCGGTCGGCGCGAGCGCGTGGCCGCCCTCGATGGCCATCCCGGTGCGGGTCACCGCGGTCAATTGAGGGATGTACTCGACGTAGCGACTGTTCGGTACGGCGGCGCAGAGGCTGACGTGCAACTCCATCAGGAAGTGCGGGCAGACCGGCACGTTGTGTGCCTCCGCCAGATGAGCGACCTTCAGCCACGGCGTGATGCCGCCAATCCGGGCCACGTCGACCTGGACGATGCCTGCTGCATCACGCTTGAGGTACTCGGCGAACTGACCGATGGAATACATCGATTCGCCGACCGCCACCGGGATGCTGGTCGAACGGGACAGCCGCACGTGCCCCGCGATATCGTCTGCCGGCAGCGGCTCCTCGAGCCAGTAAGGGTCCAGCGGTTCCAGCAGTCGGGCACGCCGGATGGCTTCAGCGGCGGTGAACGCCTGGTTGGCGTCGACCATCAGATCGATGCCAGGGCCGAGCGCGGTTCGGACCGCACTGAGCCGTTCGACGTCCTCAGCAGGATCAGGCTTGCCGATCTTGATCTTGACGCCGCCGCGACCGCCGGCCAGGGCGGCCTTGGCGCCGGCAATGAGTTCCTCGATGCTCAGGTGCAGCCAACCCACTTCGGTGTCGTAGAGCGGCACGCGGTCGCGGGCACCACCGGCGACGACCCACAGCGGTTGCTCGGCGCGGCGGCATCGCCAATCCCACAACGCTGTGTCGATGGCGGCCAGCGCCAGCGACGTGATGGCCCCGACCGCAGTGGCGCGCGTGGAGGCGTAGAGGTCGTGCCAGATCGCCTCGAAGCGGCGTGGGTCGGCTCGCAGCAGACGAGGGATGAGGTAGTCCCGAAGCATCGCGAGCACGGCGGTACCGCCGGTGCCGATGGTGTAGCTATACCCCCGCCCGAGAAGCCCGTCGTCGGTGGTGATCTCGACGAACACGGTCTCCTGCTTGAGGAACGACTGCACGGCGTCGGTACGGACTGCCTCGACCGGCAGGTCCACGAGGTATGCCTCGGCGCTCACGATGGTCGGCACTACTGCTCCTTACTGCCCCGGGCCCAAAGGCCCAGGGCGTCGAAGGATCTACTTGCAGGACAGGTACTTGCTGTCGAAGTCGGCCTTGAGTTGCTTTGTCTGTGCCTGCCGCTGCGCGTCATACGTCGCCACGTTCGGCTTGGTGACCACGAACGAGCCGGAGTCGACGATCACACCGGGCGTATTCATCGTGCAGCCGCCCTCGAGCTTCATCAGTGCGTAGCCACCGATGTAGGCCTGACCGACCGGGTTCTGGACGACGGTCGCGGTGACGGAACCATCCTTGATGCCACCCAGGATCGTCGGATCGTCGTCGATGGCGACGACCTTGATCGGCAGTCCGGACTTCTTCACCGCGGCGGCCGAGGCGACTGCCGGATTGTAGGCCGTGTTGACGATTCCGTTGATCTGCTTGCCCTTGGCGCCAAGCAGGTCGGCGACGGCCTTCTGTGCGCTCTGGAGGTCGACGTCAATGTCCGTGACGGTCTGCAGGAGCTTGACCTTGCCACCGGACTCGCTGACGGCTCGCTTCACGCCGGCGATGCGGCGCTGGGTGTTGGAGTCGGTCTTGTTGCCGGTGAGATGGACGAGATTCCCTGAGCCGCCCATCGCCTGGATGGCGGTCTGCGCAGCCTTGTACGCGGCCGTTTCCACGTCGGTGGCGAGGCAGAAGGCCGCGGAGTCGGTGTTCCCGGCCGGGCAGGAGCCAAGTGACGCGACCATCAGCTTCTTGCTCTCGAGCTGCTGGAATGTCGAGTTGATGTTGTCAGGGGACACGCCGAACACACCGAACGCGTTGTAGCCCTGCGCGGCCAGCGACTGCAGCACACTGTTCTGCTTCGTCTGATCCCAGCCAGACGTCTCGTTGAACGTGACGCCGCCCAGACCGAAGTCGGTCTTGGCTTGATTCATCGCGGTCTTCCATGGCTGGAAGTAGGGGTGCGGCCCGCCGGGCACGTACGCAATCTTGACCTTCGCCGGAGACACGCTCTGTCCGCCGGCGGCGCTTTGGTCGCTCTTCTTGGTGCAACCGGTCGCGACGAGCGCGACCGTCAGTACGGCGGCGGTCACGATGACGCCGTGTCGACGCAGCGATCGGGTGATGCGCATGGTCGTACCTCTCTCTAGTGGCCTTGCAGTGGATGTGCTGGTGTCCTGGCGAGCGGCGGTGTCGAGCGGTCAACGCCGTCCCAGTCATTGGTGCCGTCGACATAGGGCTGTAGCGCCGCCGGGTAGTCCAATCCCGGCGGCAGCGCGATTCCGGGACCGGTCGGTGCGTGGACGAAGCCCTCGCTGTCGACCTCGGGCTTCTTCTGCACGACAGTGGAGGTGATCAGCGATTCATAGAACGTGGTGTTCGGGATTGCCATCGACAGGTGCCGACTCGGTATCTCGTCACCAAGAACCTCCGCCCGTACCCGGAACGCCTCGGCCAGATGCGCGGTGCGGATCGAGCCGGTGATCCCCCCACGCGTCGACGCGCTGGTGCGTACCCCGAAGGTCGCCGCACCGGCGGCGATGAAATCGGCCGAGTTCATGTGCGCACCGTCGGAGGTCTCGGCGACCAACAGCGGGATGTCGACCAGGCGGGCGAGCCGGGCGTAGGCCGTCACGCTGAACTCGCGCATCGGCTCCTCGTACCAGAGGAAGCCGGCGGCGCCGAGCGCTTTGCCGAGATAGACCGCGTCGGGCAGATCGAATCCGGCCGAGCCGTCGTACATGAGCGGCACAGCGTCGCCCACGTGTTCTCGCAGCCGACGGGCCAGCTCGGCATCAGCTCGAGCATCGCCCCACGCATGCAACTTCAGCGCCTGGTAGCCGAGGTCAAGGCACTGGGTAGCGACGTCGAGGAATTCCTCGATGCTGGCGAAGGTCACGGTCGACGCATACGCCGGGATCCGAGTGCGGAACCCGCCGAGCAGCTGCCACACCGGCTGCGAGGACGTTCGCCCGGCAAGATCCCACAGCGCGATGTCGACCAAGCCAAGGACCGGCAGCGGCAACTCCTCCGTGCGGTCGATCTCCCACATCCGATGCCAGAGGTACTCCCGCTGCAGCGGATCCGCGCCGACAAGTTGCTCCCGCAGGACGCGATCGACGATGTCCTCGACCGCCGACGCCATCCCCGGCCGACTCGCCAGAGCGACGCCGGTGGCCCCGTCGTCGGTGCCGATGCGCAGCACTGCAGCCTCACCGTCGGGTGCCGACCCGAGCAGACCCCGGCGCCAGCCGAAGGCCGGGTCGGCGCCCGGGAGCTTGACCCGGAACGATTCCACATGGGTTATGCGCACCCGCCGGTCCCTTCGTCAGCTTGTGATGCAGATGACAACCACCGGTAACATAATTCGTCATACGAATGACGTCAAGACCCCTCGGCCCCTATGATGCTTGCACCCACCTCGACGAGCGGATGACGATGGTTGCACCGGACGGACCGAACCAACTCACCGAGCGGGGCGCACCGCCCCACGGTGCCGGGGACTCGAACCTGCAGGCATGGCCACGGCGGCCGGCTCGGCTCGCGACTGCGGTGGTCGAGGATCTCGTCGATCGAATCGTGGGCGGCGAACTGCCGGTCGGCAGCGCACTGCCGACCGAACCCGTGCTGTGCGAGATGTTCAGCGTCAGCCGCACCGTCGTCAGAGAGGCAGTCAAATCGCTGGAGGGGATGGGGCTGGTCCGTGCCCAGCAAGGCCTCGGCACTCGGGTTCGCGAGGCCGAGGCTTGGGATCTGCTCAATCCGGTCGTGCTGGCAGCGTCAGTCCGCCACGATGCTGAACGGTCGATACTCGAGGACCTCGTCAGCGTGCGCCGTGCTCTTGAGAGCCAGATGGCCGGGCAAGCGTCGCGATCGGCGACTGACGCGCAGCTCGCCCACATCGAGGCGGCGCTCGACCTGGTGAAGGCGGAGGAGGCGGACACCGCGAGGTTCTTTCGGGCCGATCTCGCCTACCATGACGCAATCATGGAGGCATCCGGCAACAGGTTCGCGCGCGCCGTCATTCACGCCGTGAACACCGAGGCCTTCCGCAGCTTGCGCTACATCGGCGAGCCGACTCTTGAGGATTGCCGCCAGTCCAACCGCGAGCACGAAGACATCTTCAACCGGCTGAAAGCGCGCGATGACGCGGGCGCAGCTCATGCGATGGACCAGCACATCCATGACTCCTGGCTCAAGCGGCGCCCGCAAGCTCGGCCACAGAGTTGAGTGGCAGATGATGCAACGTCAGGCGCCGAAGTTTCGCGATCTGCGACCCCTGATGAAGTTCAAGCGCCCCGAGATCAGTGCGACGAAGCGACGGCTGGCTGCGGCGCTGACCGTCGAGGACCTGCGGGTGATCGCCAAGCGAAGGACACCGAAGGCCGCGTTTGACTACACCGATGGGGCGGCCGAGGCCGAGACGTCCTTGGCGCGCGCTCGGCAGGCGTTTGCCGACATCGAGTTCCACCCGAGGGTCCTGCGCGACGTGTCTGCCGTGAACACCAGTGTCGAGGTTCTGGGCGGGCGGTCGGCACTGCCGTTCGGGATCGCCCCAACGGGCTTCACCCGGATGATGCACGCCGAAGGCGAGGCTGCGGGTGCGGCCGCAGCGGGGTTTACCGGCATCCCGTTCGCGCTCTCGACGATGGGCACGACGTCGATCGAAGACGTTGCCCGCTTCAACCCGGACGGGCGGAACTGGTTCCAGCTGTACATGTGGAAGGACCGCGAGCGCTCCATGGCACTCGTCGACCGGGCCGCGAAGGCCGGGTTCGACACGTTGTTGGTCACCGTGGACGTACCCGTGGCCGGCGCCCGGCTCCGGGACACCCGCAACGGAATGACCATTCCGCCGACGCTGACCTTAGCTACCGTCCTGAACGCGATACCCCGGCCAGCCTGGTGGGTCAACTTCCTGACAACCGAACCGCTGGCTTTCGCCTCTCTGGATCGCTGGTCAGGCACCGTCGCCGACCTGCTCGACACCATGTTCGATCCGACTGTCACCTTCGATGACCTCGCCTGGATCAAGGACCAGTGGCCCGGGAAGCTCGTGGTCAAAGGAATCCAGTCCATCGAGGACGCCTGCCGGGTCACGGAGCTCGGCGTCGACGGCCTGATCCTGTCCAACCACGGAGGCCGGCAACTCGATCGGGCTCCCGTCCCGTTCCACCTGCTCCCGGCGGTTGCGCGCGAAGTGGGCCAGAGCACGGAGGTTCTCCTCGACACCGGAATCATGAACGGCGCCGACATCGTGGCCGCATGCGCGCTCGGTGCGCGATTCACCCTGATCGGTCGGGCCTACCTCTACGGGCTCATGGCCGGAGGACGCGCGGGCGTTGATCGCACGATCGCCATCCTCACCGGCCAGATCGAGCGCACCATGCGTCTGCTCGGCGTCCGCGAGATTGGCGAGCTCAACCCCGAGCACGTTACGCAGCTCCACCGCTTCACCCGTGGCGACGGACGGTGACTGATCGCACCGCTCGCCAGGTGGACCAACTCGCTGGTGCGGCGGGTCGGTTCCCAACCTGATCGTCGTCGGGTGATGCTTGGCTGGTGCGCATACTGCTCTGCCTCGACAAGTTCCGAGGCTCGGCCACGGCAGCCGAGGCATCCGCAGCGTTGGAATCCGGAATTCGCGACCGGCGCCCCGACATCGACGTGGTCACCCTGGCGATCGCGGACGGCGGCGAGGGCACGGTCGACGCGCTGGTGAGCGCAGGCTTTCGACGCCACACGGTCGCAGTCAGCGGCCCGCTCGGTGAGACCGTCCAAGCCGACCTGGCATTGCGGGACGGCCACGCCGTGATCGAGATGGCGCAGGCATCCGGTCTGCACCTCATTGCAGAGTCGCCCGCCCCGCTCACGGCATCGACGTTCGGCACGGGTGAACTCGTCCGCGAAGCACTCGACCTGGCCAGCCGGTCGATCACGATCACCGTGGGCGGGAGTGCGTCGACCGATGGCGGCGCGGGGATGCTGCAGGCCCTCGGTGCTCGCCTGACCACTGCCGGCGGGGACCCGATCGAGCCCGGTGGCGCTGGCCTGGCCGAGCTCGACTCGATCGATCTCAGCGCGCTCGATCCCCGCCTGGCCGACGCTGACGTGTCCGTGGCGAGTGACGTCGACAATCCACTACTCGGCCCGACCGGAGCAGCGGCGGTGTTCGGCCCGCAGAAGGGCGCGACCCCGCGCGATGTCGACGTCCTCGAAGCGGGGCTGCGCCGGCTGGCGGACGTCATGCGAGCAGCGGTCGGCGAGGACTACGCCGCACACGCCGGAGCCGGTGCGGCAGGTGGCACCGGCTTCGGCGCGCTGGCTGGCCTGCATGCCACGCGGAGGTCAGGCATTGCCTTCATCCTGCGCGAGACCGGTGTCGAGGCGGCGCTGGCCGACGCCGACCTCGTGGTGGTGGGCGAAGGATCCCTCGACGAGCAGAGCCTGGGCGGCAAGGCGCCGATCGGCGTGGCGTCCCTGGCGCGCGAGCGCGACGTCCCGGTCATCGCCGTCGCGGGACAGGTCCTGCTGAGTACCGAGTCCATCGAACGGGCCGGCCTTGTCAGGACGTACTCGATCCTCGATCGCGCAGGTGACGTTGCGGTCGCGATGAGCGAGCCGCAACGATTCCTGTTCGCGATCGGCGGCGACATCGCCGAGTTCCTCGCGCCCTGAGTCGACCGCCGAGTCAAAAGGCAGTTCGAGCGGCGGCACTCAGACTGCGATCAACGTGTCCGACCCGGACTCGATGTCGGGCACTCCCGAGCGCAGGATTGCAGCGACGACGATCGCTCCGACTGCGAAGACTGCCGCCGACCACGTGAACGCGACCGTATAGCTGTGCACCGCGGACAGCGCAGCAACGTCGGCGTCGCCCAGGTGCGTGGCAGCGAAGGTCGTCGCGGCCGAGGCCGCCAACGTGTTCAGCAGCGCGGTGCCGACCGAGCCACCAACCTGCTGCACCGTGTTGACCGCGGCTGAGGCAACGCCGGCGTCGTCGCCGCGTACCCCGAGCGTGCCCAAGCTCATCGCCGAGGCGAAGACAATGCCGAGGCCGAGTCCGACGATCATCGTGGCCGGCAGCGTGTGCGAGACGTAGCTGCTGGTCAGGCTGAGCCCGGTCAGGATCCACATGCCGAGCGCGGCGGCGATCATGCCGGCCGGGATCAGAATGCGTGGGCTGATCCGGGTGGCCAGGAGGGTGGCCACGGCGGTGCTGGCGACAATCAGGACGCCGACCATCGGCAGGAAGGCCAGGCCGGTCTGCACCGCGCTGTAGCCCTGGTTCAACTGCAGGTAATAGGTCAGGAACAGGAAGACCCCGAACATGCCGGCAGCAGAGGCGAACATCGCCAGGAACGCGCCGCCGCGGTTGCGGTCGAGGACGACCCGCATCGGCAGCAGCGGGTGCGAGACACGCGTCTGGATGAGGACGAAGCCAGCGAGCAGGAGTCCGGCGGCGACCAACAACCCGATCGTGAGCGAGTCGCCCCAGCCGGCGGTCTCGGCATGCGAGAAGCCGTAGACGAGCGAGAACAGGCCGGCCGAGACGGTGATCGTGCCGGGCCAGTCCAGACGTGGCCGATGGTCGGAGGCGACATCGCGAATCCAGAGCGCGCCGCCGACAAGGGCAAGCGCCGCGAAGATCAGGTTGACGTACATCGTCCAGCGCCACGAGGCGTACTCGGTGAGGAAGCCGCCGAGCAGCAGACCCACGGCCGCGCCGGCACCGGCGATGGCGCCGTACACGCCGAACGCACGTGCGCGTTCCTTGGCATCGGTGAAGGTGGTGGTCAGCAACGACAAGGCGGCAGGGGCGAGCAGCGCGGCGAATGCACCTTGGACGACGCGAGCGCCGACGAGCATGGGGAACCCGGTAGCGGCGCCGCCGACAGCCGAGGCCACAGCGAAGCCGGCCAGGCCGATCAGGAAGATCCGTCTGCGGCCGACCAGGTCGGCCAGGCGGCCACCGATGAGGAGCAGGCTGCCGAAGGCCAACGCGTAGCCGGTGACGACCCACTGCCGGTCGTTGTCGCTGAAGCCGAGCGCGCTCTGCGCGGTCGGCAGGGCGATGTTCACGACGGTCGAATCGAGCACGACCATGAGCTGGGCGATGGCCAGGATCGCGAGAATCCACCACCGTCGGGCGTGATTCGGAAGTTGCGGCGTAGCTGCGGGCGACACGTCGGCGCCCGCCCGCTCGCGCTGCCCAGCCGGTGCTGAGGTGGGTGGAGATGCGGTTGTCGTCACGATGGGGCCCCTTGCTCACGCGGCCGGAGGAACACGTTCCATTTCAGACCGCTGGTCTCTTGTCTCGAAATCGACGCTAACAGACTGATGGTCTGATGACAAGGAACCGATGGTCTGTAGTATGTAAGAATGACCACATTCAAGCGCGCGCGCAGCGAGGAGCAGCGGGCCGTCCGCAGCCAGGCGATCCTCGACACCGCTGCGACGATGCTGACCGAGATGCCGGTCGCGGAGCTCAGCCTCAACGAGCTGAGTCGGCGCGTGGGTCTGGCCAAGTCGAACGTCCTGCGGTATTTCGAGTCTCGCGAGGCCGTCCTACTCGAGCTCCTGCACAACGCGACGCAGGACTGGCTCAGCACGCTGCGGGCGGAGCTCACCCAGACCGTCGACCCCAGCGCCACGGTGACCGGCCGCAGCGAGCAGCTCGCGGCCGCGTTCGCTAGTTCATTGGGACAACAGCCGCTGCTGTGCGACTTGATCAGCGCTCAGGCTGCGGTGCTGGAGCGCAATGTCTCCACCGAGGCCGTGCTGAAGTTCAAGCATGCGTCGCACGCCGACCTGGCAGAACTGCTCGGACTGCTACTCGAACACCTGCCCGAACTCGGCGAGCACGACGCGGAACGGTTCGCAGTCCACACGGTCATCCTGGTCGGTGCGCTGTGGACCTACTCTCATCCGACCGAGGCACTCAGGTGCGCCTACGAGGCCGAACCCGAGCTCGCCGACATGCGAGTCGATTTCACCGCCACAGTCGCAGAAATGTCGGCGGTCGTACTCGCCGGCCTGTTCGCCCGCAGGTAACTTAGCGGCTGATCTATCCGCCGACGTGTCACTCGATCTCCCCCGCTCGCTGGCGCTCGGGGGGATCTTCCCCCGCAAGCGGGAGGTGCCCCCACGCGCCACTCGCGCCTTCGGCGCGGACGCGTCGCGGCGGCGGCTCTTCGCGCGAGCGCTCATCGCGCTTTTGGTCACCTTTACTGCGGCTACTACGGCTACATAGACCCGCGAGTGTTCTCGACCATGATGTGGCGGTTCGCAAGACTC
>JAOPWD010000330.1 GCA_025965875.1 Pseudonocardiales bacterium | reverse complement strand
CTGCTCCCCGGCCTCGGCGGCGACTTCGAGCGCAGTCAGCGCGCGCCGCGCGTCGCCCGCCGAGAGCTGCACCATCAGGTCGACGGCGTCGTCGGTGACCTCGACCCGTCCGCCGAGACCCCGCGGGTCCTCGATGGCGCGCCGCACCACGGTCCGGACGGCGTCGCTGTCGAGCGGCTGCAATTGCAGGATCAGCGACCGCGACAACAGCGGCGCGACCACGGAGAACGACGGGTTCTCGGTGGTGGCCGCGACCAAGAGCACGATTCGGTTCTCGACGGCAGACAGCAGCGCATCCTGCTGGGTCTTGGAGAACCGGTGCACCTCGTCGATGAACAGCACGGTCTGCTCACCGTGCGCGGCGGCGCGACGGGCCACGTCGATAACGGCGCGCACCTCCTTGACACCGGCCGACAGCGCCGACAGCGCCTCGAACCGGCGGCCCGTGGCCTGCGAGATCAGCGACGCGAGCGTCGTCTTGCCGGTGCCAGGCGGGCCGTAGAGGATGACCGACGCCGCGCCCGAGCCCTCGACCATCCGGCGCAACGGCGAGCCGGGCTGCAACAGGTGGTCCTGGCCGACCACCTCGTCGAGCGAGGCCGGCCGCATCTTCACCGCCAGTGGGGCCGACGCGCCGACGGGTCCGCCCGCGGTCGCGCCCCGTTCGCCGGGGACGTCAAACAGACCGTCGGACACGTTCTCTGCTTACCACGTGGCTATGACGACGGCGCAGTCACGAAGTCGATCAGTTCCTCGACGCGGCCGATGAGCGCAGGCTCGAGATCGTTCCAGTCCCGCACCCGGCCGCGGATCTGCTGCCACGCTCGGGCGATGTCGGCCTGCTGGGTGTGCGGCCAGCCAAGGGCCCGGCACACACCGTGCTTCCAGTCCACGCCGCGCGGCACCACCGGCCACGACGAGATCCCAAGCCTGCCCGGCTTCACCGCCTGCCAGATGTCTATGAACGGATGGCCGACGACCAGAGTGTGCACGCCGCCGGGGCCACGGCGGACGGCGTCAGCGATACGGGCCTCCTTCGAGCCGGCCACGAGGTGATCGACGAGGACACCGAGCCGACGCCCAGGACCGGGCTGGAATTCCTCGACGATGCCGACGAGATCGTCTACGCCGCCGAGGTATTCGACCACGACACCCTCGACGCGAAGGTCGTCGCCCCACACCTGTTCGACCAGCTCCGCGTCGTGTCGGCCTTCGACGTAGATCCGGCTGGCCAGTGCGACCCTGGCCTTCGCCCCTACTGCCACCGAACCGGATGCGGTCCGCGCCTGCGCCGTCGGCGCTGCGAGACGTGGCGCAGTGAGGATCACGGGCCTGCCGTCGATCAGATAACCGGGTCCGATCGGAAACGGCCTCCTGTGGCCGCGCCGGTCCTCAAGCTCCATCCGGCCGTACTCGATGCGTACCACCGCCCCGACATATCCGGTCTGGGCATCCTCGACGACCAGGCCGAGTTCCACCGGCTGCTCGGTAGAGCGGGGCTTTCCATGCGGGTTGTTGGCGAGAACATCGGTGCCATAGCGATCAGCCACTCCGTGATCGTAGGGTCAAAACCGTGCTGCTCAACCGCGACACAGCCGAGGGAATCGCAAACGGAACCATCACACTCGTGCTGCGCCGGTGGGACGCGCCGAGGGCCAAGCCAGGCGGTACGCAGCGCACTGTGGCGGGCACCGTTCGCATCGATGACGTCGCCGAGCATCCGGGCGGCTACCGGGTTACCGCCGCGCAGGCGCGCGCTGCGGGCTACCCGGACGCCAAGACCGCGCAGAAGGAACTCGACCGCCGCCCCGCCAAACACACGTATCTGATCTCGGTGTCGTACCTGGCGCCCGACGAGCGACCAGAACTGGCTGCCGACGAGCGGCTTTCGGATGCCGATGTCCACGCGATCACCGCCCGACTGGGCCGTTGGGACGCCGCGGCCGAAACACCTTGGACGCGAAAGTATCTGGTGATGATCGGAGCCAACGAGGCGGTGCGGGCACCGGATCTTGCCGCTCGCGAAGGGCTCGATGTGCCGCGATTTAAGCGCCGAGTGCGCCAGCTCAAGGGACTCGGCCTGACGATCAGCCTTGACGTGGGCTATCGGCTATCCCCGCGTGGACGGGCGTACCTGCGGCTTACCAACTAGCGCGAGCGGGGGCTAGCCGCCCTTAGAGCCGCGCATTTGGCCGAGGTCGCGCCACGGACCGTTCCGCTACAGCTCGTCGCGCGCGCGGCGGCGGGAGTCGACGACGCTGTGCTCGCCCCGCGCTGACGCGGAGTAGCGTCCTGCGACTGTGCAGCTTGCTCTGACCCCCGACGGCCGCTGGGATTATCCGACGGCCGACCTGGTCTCGGCGGCGAGCGCTGCCGGCTTCACCGCGGTGGGCGTCAATGCCGACCGGGTCGACGCCGCTGCCGTCGAGGCCTACGCCACGACCGGAGTTCGTTGCCATGAGCTGCTCGCCCTTGTGGTCGGCGACGACGAATCGGCCACGATGGCAAACGCCGAACAACTTGCCGAGCACGCGCAGACGGTCGGCGCGGAATGGGTGCTGACGGTCTTCACCGCGAAGGTGCCACCTCAGCGGATTCAGCGCTGCGCCAAGCTGTTTGACGGTGTAGGCGTCGGCATGGCGGTGGAATACACCCCGCTGGGCGCCATCCCGTCGATCAGCGACGGCATGGAGGTCGTGCGAGCCGCGCGACGCGGTGGGCGTGCCGGTCTGATGATCGACTCGTGGCACTTCCACTTCAGTGACAACACATGGGACGACCTGGCGACGGTACCGCTCGAAGACATCGCCTATCTACAGTTCACCGATGCGCTGGAGCCTGAGTATCGAGAGCGCATGATCCGCGAAAGCCTGCACCGTCGCACCCTTCCAGGCGAGGGCATTGTCGAGTTGGACCGGTTCGCCACGACGCTGCTCGAAAAGGGCTACGACGGAACTGTCAGCGTCGAGGTGCTCAGTGCGCAGGTTCGCGAACTGCCTGTCGACGTCCTGG
>JAOPWD010000310.1 GCA_025965875.1 Pseudonocardiales bacterium | reverse complement strand
CGAACACCAGATACGGCACGCCGAGCGAATTGCCGTTCTCGTCGACGATCGCGCCGAGGCCCACGCCGAGCGCCAGCACGTAGGTCAGCGGCGTGAGCACGCCCACGATCAGCATGCTGCGCCAGATCCGTCGTCCCACGTACAGCTGATATTCGACCACCCGCCAAGCGGGGGACCGCACGCCGACGGAGTGGGCAAGGGTCGATGCTGAGCTCATTGCTCGACGCCGCGCTCGTTGCGCGCCTCGGGCCCCTTCTGGGGGTCCGCCCGCGTGCGGGGGAGGCCCTGCGATGCTCGCTTGCTGCCGTCTTCGCGCATCAGTCGATCAGGCTCCGGCCCGTCAGCCGCAGGAAGACGTCCTCGAGCGTGCTGCGCCGGACCAGGCTCGAGACCGGGATCAGTCCGTGCTCGCGGATGTGCATCACCGCAGCCTCGCCGTCGGAAACGTAGAGCAGGACGCGGTCAGGCAGCACCTCGATGCGCGACTCGGTGGCCGACATCATCGCCGTGATGTCGGCGGCCGCTGCGGCGTTGCTGCCGGTCGCGAACCGCAGTTCGGCCACCTCACGCGACGAGTGCTCGGCGATCAACTGCATGGGCGAGCCTTCGGCGACGATCTTGCCGCCGTCCATCACCACGAGCCGGTCGCACAACTGCTCGGCCTCGTCCATGTAGTGCGTCGTGAGCACGAGCGTGACCCCGGCCTGTTTCAGCCGGTACAGCCGGTCCCACAGCACGTGCCGCGCCTGCGGGTCCAGACCGGTCGTGGGCTCGTCGAGCAGCAGGATTTCGGGGTCGTTGATCAGCGAACGGGCGATCGTCAGCCGACGCTTCATCCCGCCGGACAGCGGCTCGACCTTGGCGTTGGCCCGCTCGGTCAGTTGTGCGAACTCGATGAGCTCGTCGACCTTGGGACGAAGGACCGAGCGCGACATGCCGAAGTAGCGGCCGTAGATGTACAGGTTCTCGCGAACCGTCAGCTCGAGGTCGAGAGTGTCTTCCTGCGGGACGACGCCGAGTCGGCCGCGGATGGTCGGACCCTGTGTGGCCGGGTCCATGCCAAGGATGCGCAGCGTGCCCGAGGTGACCGGTGCGACACACCCGATCATCCGCATCGTGGAACTCTTGCCGGCGCCATTGGGCCCCAGGAACCCGAACGCCTCACCGCGCTGCACAACGAAGTCGATGCCGTCGACGGCGGTGAAGTCACCGAAGCGTTTCGTGAGGCCCTGTGCCGAAATGAGTGCATCCGCCCCCGGCTGGGATCGTGCGTCGGTCAGGCTGCTCGTCGTCGGTGCGCTCACGGAAAGGACGCTAGCAACCGGCGCCGACACAGTTTCCGGATCGCCGCCGGAGGGCGGTTGGCAGGTGGGCCGGTTTCCGTTGGGTAAACTGCACTCCCGTGATCCGGCTACATGAAATAACCAAGGTCTACCCGGCCGGTGCGCGTCCCGCTCTCGACGGAATCTCGCTCGATATCGACAAGGGTGAGTTCGTCTTTCTCATCGGCCAGTCTGGCTCGGGCAAGTCGACGGTCCTGCGCATGCTGATGCGCGAGGAGCTGCCGACGAGCGGAATCGTCACCGTCGACGGCCGCAACGTGGCCAAGATCTCCAAGCGCAAGGTGCCTGAGCTGCGGCGCAAGATCGGCTGTGTCTTCCAGGACTTCCGGCTGCTGCCGAAGAAGAACGTCTACGAGAACGTCGCCTTCGCGCTCGAGGTGATCAACAAATCCCCCAAGGCGATCCGGCGCACAGTGCCCGAAGTGCTCGAATTGGTCGGCCTCGAGGGCAAGACACAGCGCATGCCTAACGAACTGTCCGGTGGCGAGCAGCAGCGTGTCGCGATCGCCCGGGCCTTCGTCAACCGGCCTCTCGTCCTGCTGGCCGACGAGCCGACCGGAAACCTCGACCCCGACACGAGCCAGGGCATCATGAGCCTGCTCGAACGCATCAATCGCACCGGCACCACCGTGGTGATGGCCACGCACGACAACAACATCGTGGACGCAATGCGGCGACGGGTGATCGAACTCGAGTTCGGCAAGATCATCCGCGACCAGTCCCGCGGCGTGTACGGAGTCGGCCGCTGAGCTGCTCACGGTCGATCTCAAACCTCGAACAGTAAGGAAGTCATGCGCGCCAATTTCGTGTTGTCCGGCCTTGTGACCGGCGTACGCCGGAACGCGACCATGACGATCGCGCTCATCCTCAGCACGGCGATTGCCCTCGCCTTTGTCGGCGCGGCGCTGCTCGCGAACACCGAGATCACCCGGTTCAAGCACGTGTACGAGGGAAAGATCAACGTCTCGGTTTACCTGTGCGCGACGCTGCACGACAGAGACCCGAACTGTAAACACAAGACAACCCAGGCTGAGACCGACGCGATCCAGCAGCAGTTGAACGCCGACCCGGCCGTGAACTCGGCGAGCCTCGTCAGCGAGGACGAGCAGTACCGGCGCGGGAAGGTCGCGGACCCGACGGCCGCCAAGTTCCTGCAGGTCGGTGACCTGCCCGCGTCCTTCACCGTGAAGTTGAAGGACCTGAAGAGGGACTATCCGGCCTTCGCGAAGAAGTACGCGGCAGTGGCCGGCGTCGGCGAGGTCAACAACCAATACAAGACGATCAAGACGCTGCTCGACGTCATCGACGGCGCCAGATTGTTCTCGATCGTGATCGCCCTCGTCGTGCTCATCGCGTCGATCCTGCTGATTGCCAACACGATCCAAGTGGCAGCCACCCAACGTAAGAACGAGACCAGCATCATGCGGCTGGTCGGGGCGTCGAGATGGATGACCGAACTGCCGTTCATGCTCGAGGCGGTGGTCGCCACGGCGGTCGGTGGGGTGATCTCTGTCGCCGTCATCTGGATCGGGAAACACTATGTGCTCGACGGCATCTTCAAGGTTCCGACCCAGAATGGCGTCATCCCGAACCTCGCCATCAACGACGTGCTGATCGCCGGCGGCATCGGCCTCATCGTCGGGATCGTGCTCTCGGCCGTCACCGCATTTGCGACGTTGCGCCTTTACGTACGGTTGTAACCATGAAAGCCCAGGCCCCGTCGAGCAATCGCGACACGGGTCGCAAAATGATCGCCCAGAACCGCAAGGCGCGTCACGACTACTCGATCATCGACGTCTTCGAGGCCGGCGTCGTGCTCACCGGAACCGAGGTCAAGTCGCTGCGGCTCGGCCGGGCGTCCCTGGTGGACGGGTTCGCCACGATCGACGACGGCGAGATCTTCCTGCGCAACGTGCACATCCCGGAGTACACCCAAGGCAGTTGGACTAACCACGAGCCGCGCCGGGTGCGCAAGTTGCTGCTGCACCGTGCCGAGATCGGCCGGTTGATCGGCAAGACCCAGGAGAGTGGTCTGACCCTCGTCCCGCTCTCGATGTACTTCTCGGCCGGCAAGGTGAAGGTCGAGATCGCGCTCGCGCAGGGCAAGAAGTCCTACGACAAGCGCCAGGACCTCGCGAAGCGCGACGCGGACCGCGACATCCGCCAGGCGATGGGCCGGCGCGCCAAGGGCATGAGTTGAGAGACGACGACGTCCCAGCCTGGTGGCAGGCCCTGGGATTGCCGGGGCTCAACGACATCCACGTCCACTTCATGCCGACGCCGTTGATGAACGCGGTGTGGCGCTACATGGACGACGGACGGCAGCACTACGGGGTCGACTGGCCTGTGCACTACCGCACCTCGCCGGAGGCGCGGCTGGCCACGCTGGAGCGCCTGGGGGTGCGGAGTTTTCCCGCCCTGCTCTATCCGCACAAGCCGGACATGGCTGAGTCGTTGTCCGAATGGGCGCGCGGATTCGCCGCGCAGACCCCCGGGTGCTGGCCGAGCGGCACGTTCTACCCCGAACCGTCGGCGGCGAGATACGTGCGCGAAGCCCTGGAGGCCGGCACCCGGGTGTTCAAGGCCCACGTCCAGGTCGGCCAGTACGACCCACGGGCGGCGCTGCTGACCGACGTCTGGGGTCAGCTGGCCGAGGCGGGGACGCCGGTGGTGGTGCATAGCGGGAACGGGCCGCGCCCGGGTCCGTACACCGGGCCGGGGCCCTTCGGTGAGGTGCTGGCCGCACATCCCAACCTGACCGCCGTCATCGCGCACTGCGGCTCGCCGGACTACGCCGCGCACCTCGACTTGGTGCAGCGCTACCCCAACGTGTACGTCGATACCACGATGGTCGGCACCGGATGGGTGCCCGACCTGCCGGATCTCGGCGCGGACGTGCTGAAGCGTCTCGGCGACCTGCAGGACCGGGTGCTGCTCGGCACGGACTTCCCCAACATCCCGTACCCGTACGCGCAGCAACTCGCCGCGCTGCAGGGTTTCGACCTCGGCGACGACTGGCTGCGCGCCGTCTGCTGGCACAACGCCGCGCGCTTGCTGGGCCCCCAGGCACCCCCCAGTTCGACATGACGCCGCGATCGGGTTTAGCTACTGTCCGATCGGGCCAATCGGGGGGGCTGCAGCATGGGAAGCCATCGAGCATCACGATCGCGGCGGGGTGAGACCGCGCCCGTCGCCCGGCTGGCCCGCTTCGTGGGGACGACGCTCACCGACCCGGTGGTGTTCGGCGGCGGCGCCGACCAGGCTCGGGTGGCGCTGCGGGTGCAGACCGTCGCCCACGGCTACCTCGGGGTCGTCGAGGGCTACGTCACGCCGGACGGCGGGTCCGTCTGGTCGACCCTGACCGTTGCGCTGCCCTGCAGTGTGCCTGCCATGACCATCGATCACCGCTCGGTGCATGGCCTGCCCGGGGTGCCGTTCGTCGGAGGCCATCCGGTGTGGGCCGGGCAGCCGCTCTTCGACGAGCACTACCAGGTCGCCGCGCAGGATCCCGGCGCCGTCGCGAACCTGCTTACCGAGGGCCTGTGCGACGTGTTGCTGCTCCAGCCGGTCCAGCGGCTGAGCTTCGAGGGCTCGCGGCTGCTGGTGCGCACGTTCGACGGCTTCGACGCCACGCCCGAGGTGGTGGCGTGGCTCAACGAACTGGCCGCCGCCATCCTGGCGGCGACCCCCGCGTTCGTCACCCGGCTCACCGCCGCGGCCGGACCGACGGTGGCGCCCCAGACGTTCCCGCCCGGCCTGTACGGCCCGGACGATCCGGACGACTTCCCGGCCGACGGCACGCGCGGCCCGGGGCTGGCCGGCCGGCTTACGTTCGTCCCGCGCAAACGGGCGTACTGAGCGCTCTGGCCGGTAGACTGGGGACCGCCCCACCAAAGGGGGGTGAACGGTTTCGACTCTGGACGTCGATTCAGGAGAAGCGGGCCGAGGTTCGCGTTGCTGCCCTCGTTAAACAAGCGACGCACAAAAAATAAGCGCCGATGCAAATCGCGCCGATTTCGCTCTCGCTGCCTAAGTAGCAGAGCGGATCTGTCAGCCCGGGTTCGTCACCGGCCCGGATGCTGGCATCAGCTAGGTGGCTCACCGTCCTCCCCGGTCGCGGAGGAGGACGGGACAACTCACAGCGACTGGGCCCGTCACACCGGCTTGTGTGTATGACCGGTGGGGCCGAGTAGAGGCAGCGCACACTGCGCCCGGAGAAGTCCTGATGAAGCGACAGAGGACGCGGGTTCGATTCCCGCCACCTCCACCCACGAGGGCCCCGGATTCTTGAGTTCTAGGGGTCGTCGCAACACCTGAGCGATCAGGAGTTGCGATGCAAGATCAACATGAAGGGCGTCGTCCGTATCGCGGGCGGCGCCCTTCTGCTGCCCGGATTCGGTTCCTTGAGCTGTTGGATTCGGGCATGAGGTCACTGGAAGCGTCTCGCGAGGTCGGCGTGAATGAGCGCACCGGTCGCGACTGGGCAAAGGGAATCGTTAAGAGCAAGAACCGTCGGTACACCTTCGACGGTGTGCTTGTTTGGTCGGTGCCGGACCGGCCCAAGCCACCTCGCGAGGAGAAGGTCATCTCCGCGCGGTTCCTCTCGGTCGAGGAGCGGATCGAGATCGCGGATCTGTATCGGCAGGGTTTGTCGGTCCGCCAGATCGCGCGGAGGGCTTCTCGCGCCCCGTCGACGATCAGCCGGGAACTGCGCCGCAACGCTCACCCGGGCTCGGGTGATTACCGACCCTGGGCTGCGCAGCGGCGCGCCGCGCGGCGACGGGCGCGGCCCAAGCCGGGCAGGATCGCGCAGAACGAACAACTGCGTGGGGAGATCGCCGAGGGTCTTCGCCGAAGATGGAGCCCGGAACAGATCAGCAGGCGGCTGCGGCTGCAGTTCCCCGAGCAGCCGGAGATGCACGTGACCCACGAGACGATCTACCAGGCGCTCTATGTCCAGGGTCGCGGCGAACTGCGTCGCGAGCTGGCCCGGTGTCTGCGCACTGGCCGTGCAGTCCGCAGACCGCAACGCCGGCCCGACGAGCGGCGCTCACGCTTCCAGTCGCCGATGCTGATGATCAGCGAACGTCCGGCCGAGGTCGAGGACCGTGCCGTGCCCGGGCACTGGGAAGGTGATCTGATCCTTGGCGCGAGGCACCAATCCGCGATCGCCACTCTCGTCGAACGCTCGACCCGCTACGTGATGCTCGCGCACCTTCCGCACGGCTACGCCGCCGAGCAGGTCAAGGACGCGCTCGTCACGACGATCGCCGCCCTGCCGGCACACCTACGCAGGTCACTGACCTGGGACCAGGGCACGGAGATGGGCGCACATCACCTGATCACGATGGCCACCGACATGCCGATCTACTTCTGTGACCCGGGCAGCCCCTGGCAGCGCGGGTCGAACGAGAACACGAACGGGCTGCTGCGCCAGTACTTCCCCAAGGGAAGTGACCTCACCCGCCACAGCCCCGACGACCTCGCTGCCGTCGCCGCTGAGCTCAACGGTCGCCCACGCAAAACGCTCGGCTGGGCAACCCCAGCCGAACGTCTCGCTGCTTTACTTCATTTCTAACAACGAGTGTTGCGACGACCCCTAGAAATCGCCAATCCGGGGCCTTCGTGGGTGGAGCTGAGGGTGTCTGAGTTCAGGACATCGTTCACACCTGTCTCGGGACATCGTTCACACCTGAGCCAAGGGGTGAACGATGGGGTTGCCGCAGCTGATCATCACGTCGGTGCTGGTGGAAGGACGCAGTAAGAGCGAGGTCGCCCGCGACTATGGCGTCTCGCGCCGGTGGGTCATCACCCTGGTACAGCGATATCTCGCGGAGGGCGAGACCGGGCTTCGACCGCGATCCAGACGCCCGCATCGCCAGCCCGCCCGGACCGCGAGTGATGTCGAGGACGAGATCATCGAGATCCGCAAGGACCTCGACAAACACGGGCACGAAGCCGGCGCTGCGACCATCGCCGCGCACCTGAGCACCCGGCACGGACGCACACCCGCGGTGTCGACGATCTGGCGGATCCTGAGCGCCCGCGGGTTCGTCAGCCCGCAACCGCACAAGCGCCCCAAGTCCAGCTACGTCCGCTTCGCCGCCGAGCAGCCCAACGAACGCTGGCAAAGCGACATCACCCACTGGTCCCTGGCCGACGGCCTGGACGTGGAGATCCTGCACTGGCTCGATGACCACTCCCGGCTCTGCCTGGCCAGCACCGCCCGCAGCGTGTTCAAAGCCCCCGATGTCGAGGCCAGCTACCAGCGCATCGCCGCTGGATACGGCAATCCCGCCGCCGTCCTGACCGACAACGGTGCCGTCTATACCGGGCGCTACCGCGGCAACGGCCGCGTCAAACTCGAGATCACCCTGCACAAGCGCGGCGTCGTGTTCACCCACTCCCGGCCCTACCACCCGCAGACCTGCGGCAAGGTCGAACGCTTCCACCAGACCGTCAAGAAGTGGCTGACCACCCAACCGCGGGCATGCACCATCGCCGAACTGCAACACCAACTCGACGCGTTCCGCGCCTACTACAACACCGTGCGACCGCACCGCGCGCTCGGTCGACGCACCCCGGCCCAGGCCTACGCCGCGCGACCCAAGGCGGTCGCCAGCGGCATCCCGCTCGTCGAGGGCCACTACCGCGTCCGACACGACAAGATCGACTCCGACGGCAAACTCACCCTGCGCTACAACAGCCGCCTACACCACATCGGCATAGGCCGACGCCACGCCCGCACACCCGTCCTGGTCCTCGTTCACGACCTCCACGTCCGCATCCTCAGCACCAGCGGGCGCCTACTGCGCGACTTCGAACTCGACCCCAGCCGCGACTACCAACCACAACAGAAAACACCCCCAGCAAGCTGAGGGTGTTCACTATGTCCTGAGACATCTGTGCACGATGTCCCGAGACATCGCA
>JAOPWD010000282.1 GCA_025965875.1 Pseudonocardiales bacterium | reverse complement strand
CCTGCCAAGTCTACCTAACTAACTGCGAATTATTGACTCACGACACTAGCGGTTCGCGGCTAGTGGGCGCGTGTCCCGTGCGCCCGCCCCGGTAGCGGCGGGTCGGGCAGGCCGAAGTCCGGCGCATCGGTCGGCGGTGTGAACGCCCCGCGCCCCGACAGCAGCCACTGGACACCGAATCCGATTGCGACGATCGCGGCACCACCCACAGCGTCGATGATGAAGTGGTTGGCCGTCCCGACGATGACCAGCAGCGTGAGCCACGGGTAGAGCAGGCCGAGAACCCGGACCCACATCGGCTTGGCGCACTGGAAGACCGCGATGCCGGCCCACATGGCCCAGGCGATGTGCAGGCTCGGCATCGCGGCGAACTGATTGGAGTGTTCGGCGATCTGCGGGTCGGCCAGCGATCCCCAGGTGTGGAACACGACGACGGTGTCGACGTAGCCATATTGCGGCAGCAGGCGCGGCGGTGCGAGCGGGTACAGGTAGAAGCCGAGCAGCCCGAACAGCGAGGTCACGAATATCACGGTTCGGGCGCCTCGATAGACGTGCGGGCGCCTGATGAACAGCCACACCAACACGCCGATCGTGACGATGAAATGCAGCGTGGCGTAGTAGTAGTCCATCCCCTGCGCGAGCCACTCACGGGCGGCGACGAAATGGTTCACGGAGAGTTCGAAGTTCAGGTGCAGCACGTCCTGCAGGTGTTGGACGCTGCGCCCGTGCCGGAAGGCGATGGACTCCTGCTCGGGCACCGCGTTGCGGCCCACCGTGTACAGCCAGTAGCCGAGGGCGATTATTGCGAGTTCCTGCCACCAGATCGGCCGGCGCCAATGCAGCATGCGGTGGGGGAGCAGGCCGGTGAACCGGCGCGGGGGTGGTGTCCGGGCAGCATTGCGCTGCGCTTCGGTGGACACCATGGGGAGCATTCTTCCATTCGGCCGCGCCCGCCGGCGGCTGCGCCACGGCATCCGCTCAGGCAGCTCTCGACCGCTGCAAAGCCATGAGCATGCGAGTGAGCCCCGCGACGTGCCCGTTCACACGCGAAAACTTACTGGGCGGCTCTGACCGGGCCGATAGGTGTCGCGACGGCATGGGTAGAACGCGGCTATGGTCCGCCTCGGCTACACCCTCATGTGCGAGCAATCCGGCCCCCGCGAGCTGGTCCGCGACGCTGCCCGTGCCGAACAGGCCGGCTTCGAGTTCGCGGTGATCAGCGATCACTACTTCCCGTGGCTCAACAGCCAGGGTCATGCGCCCAACGCGTGGGCCACGCTCGGTGCGGTCGCGCATGCCACCGACCAGCTGCAGCTCATGAGCTACGTCACCTGCCCCACCATGCGCTACCACCCGGCGGTGGTCGCGCAGCAGGCTGCCACGGTCGGCCTGCTGAGCGAGGGCCGGTTCACGCTGGGCGTCGGATCGGGTGAGAACCTGAACGAGCACGTCGTCGGGCGTGGCTGGCCACCGGTCAACGTGCGGCACGAGATGCTCGACGAGGCGTTGCAGATCATCCGGGCCCTGTTCGACGGCGGGTACGTAAATTTCGCGGGCCATCATTTCCGAGTCGACTCGGCGAAGTTGTGGGACATCGGTTCGCCGGCTCCGCCGATCGGGGTGGCCGTGTCCGGTGACCAGTCGATTGCCATCGCGGGCAAGTACGCCGACCTCATGATCGCCGTCGAGCCCGAGCGCGAGCTGACCGAAGGCTTTGCCGCGGTGGGCGGAGCAGGCAAGCCGCGTGTCGGTCAGGTCCCGATCAGCTGGGATCCCTCTGCCGACAAGGCCGCCGAACGAGCGCATGACCAGTTCCGCTGGTTCGGTGGGGGATGGAAGGTCAACGCCGAACTACCTGGCCCGGCCGGCTTCGCGGCGGCGAGCCAGTTCGTACGCCAGGAGGACGTGGCCGATGCCATCCCCTGCGGACCGGATGTGGCCGCGCACGTCAAGGCGGTGCAGTCGTTCGTGGCGGCCGGGTTCACCGACGTCGCGGTCGTCCAGATCGGTGGCGACACTCAACCGGCCTTCCTCGACTGGGCCGAACGCGAGTTGCTCCCGGCGTTGCGCGACTAGTACCGGCCGCGCGGTTCGCTCGCGGTACTGCGTTCCACGGTCGCCACTATGGCCGCCGCCACCTCGCGAAGCTTGATGTTGCGTCCCTGCGAGGCCTGCCGGAGCAGCGCGAATGCCGAGCGGGCATCGCACCGTTGCTGGGCCATCAGGATGCCGATCGCCTGGTCGATGGTGCTGCGCGACGTCAGTGAAGTGCGCAGGTTGTCGATCGCCTTGCTGTGCTCGGCGATGCGCAGCGCAATCGCGACCGCACCGGCTGCGTGTTCAGCGATGTGGGCGGCCTTGGCCTGCATGGGCGCCCCTGGCGCCAGCGGCTCGAAGGCGTACAGGTTCAGCGCGCCGATCGCGCCCTCGCCGCTGATGAGCGGGTAGGACATCGAGGAACGCGCGCCCATCTCCATCGCGTGCTCGGGGTAGGGCGCCCAACGGCGCTCGGTCGCCATATCGGTGACGAACACCGGAACCCCGGTTGCCAGTGCCTCCAGGCACGGCCCGTCGCCGTCGGCGTACTGCAGTTCGTCCAGCTCGCGGGTCAGTTCGTCGCTGGTGGCCACGGTGTAGGGGCGGCCGTGTTCGCCGCGGACGGTGATCGCACATCGGTGGTCGGTTTCGCGAGCGGCACGGGCTGCGAGTTCACCCAGGAAGTCCTCGAGCGTCTCGGTGCGCAGCAAGAGCTCCTGCAGCACGCCGGCGTCCATGGTGCGTGCTTCGTAATCGTCGAACGGATCCATACATTGCGGCCTCACCTGGGCGTGGCCCAGCGATTGCAACTCCGTAGGACGGCGCACGTCAGGAGCGTCAGTGCGCACGAAGAACCCCGCGACGCCTCTCACTGTACGGCGCGTGCGCACGACCGCCCGGTGCGCAACTCCGCGGCGCGCGGCAAGCCAACGAGCAAGCCGCCAACGCACGCCAATTTTCCGATTTGGCAGGTATTACCGCGGCTTGGTTGCTTGTTACTGGTGGGTTGCCAACGCCTGAATGCGGACGTAGGGTCCGCAGTGGTTGGAAAAACAGCCAGGCCGCGCCCTCCTGCGGTCCCTGGTGGCGACTCGGTTTGTCGCCCCAGCAGCCCCGATGCCGTGTCGGAGCAGCGCATGAGTGAGCCAAGCCAAGGTCAGCGGTCGGCTGCTGACGGGCACAATCACGCCCGTGCCCAAGCACCCACCAGAGGCGACGGTGCCGCTCGAAACGGCAATGGCAATGCACGCCGGCCGGTCGAGCCCGAACCCCTCGACATGCTCGATCTGTTCTCCGACCTCGCGGCGGCGTGTGTCCCCGCGTTCTGTGACGGCCTGAATTTCGACCTCACCGCCGATGGCGCCACCGGCCTGCGCGCGAGTTTCCCGCCCGCACCCGACGGTGCCGCCTCCGCCGGCGCCGCGACCTCGGCCGATGGCGTTGATGGCGTTGATGGCGCTGTCCCAGCCGCAGACGGTCACCGCCCCGATGGTGGTAGCCATGGTGAGCAGCACCCCAGCCCGGGCCGGATCGTGATCGCAGTCCACACGGAGTTGACGGCCGAAGAGCATCCCGTCGTCGGGACGATCACCTGCACCTGGCACGACCACATGAGGCCGACCGAGGCCGACGCGGTGGTGGCCCAATTGCTCGCCGACCAGGCCGCAGCCAAGCTGCGCCTGAGGAGCCTCGACACTGCGCTGCAGAAGCAAGTCACGCGGGCCGCCAACCTCGAGGAGGCGCTGGCGACCAACCGCGAGATCGGTCAGGCCATCGGCATCCTCATGGCTACCGACCATCTCACCGACGAACAGGCCTTCGAGCGGTTGCGCACGGCCAGCCAGCACAGCCACCGCAAGCTGCGCGATATCGCCGCGGACGTCGTCGAGACGGGCGTGCTCACCGTGACTCCCGAGCCGGCCCGGGCCCAGGTCAAGAACGGGCAGACTTCCGACGGGCGATCGGAACGGCGCACCGACGGTGCACCGCGGGTCCAACGGCGCACCCGTGGTGGGCAGCCGGTCTCAGCCGGCGAGGCATAGCGGCACCTGTTCGCTCAGGCCTGCAGTTCCGTGAGCACGAGGGGAACCTCGTCGAGCAACTCCCGGGCGAGGAATCCCAACCGGCCCACCCGCGCGGCCAACCGGTCGCCGGCTGCGGCATGCAGATACGTGCCCCAACACGCAGCACGCACCGGGTCCGCGCCCCGCGCCAGGAGGCCGGCGATCGCTCCGGCCAGTACGTCGCCGCTGCCCGATGTGCCCAGCCCCGCATGACCGGTGGGGATGACGCGCGCGGGAGCACGCGGCTGCGCCACGACCCCTTGGTAGCTCACCACAGCCTGCCACTCGTCTGCGATTGACGTCGCCACCCGGGTCGGGTCGTAATCGTCGATGTCGCTGGCGAGCAATCGCGCCGCTTCGTCCTGATTGGGCGTCAGCACGACTCGTCCGCCGAACGTCGAAACCGTCTCCGCGTGCTCGGGCAGCACGCCGAGCGCGTACGCGTCGAGGACGACCGGCACGCGTGGCGGGAGTTCCTCGGCGACGAGCGCGAGCAGCAACGCGGCCAGATGCGGGCTGTCGAGGCCAGGGCCCAGCAGCACCGCACTCGCTTGACGCAGCAGCTCGGTGAACCCCTGCCGATCCGCAGTCGACAGCGCGGGCCCGGTCAGCTCCGGCCAGCCGGTGACGGCCGCCTCCGGTACCGCTACGGCGAGCGAGATGGCGACATCCTCAGGCACCGCCATGGCAAGTACGCCCGCACCCACCCGCAATGCGGCGATCCCGGCCAGGAGCACAGCGCCGGGGGTGGATCGTGCGCCACCGATGACCAGGACGTGCCCGCGGCTGTGCTTGGACCCACCCGGCTCCGGCAGCGGCCACTCCCGCAGCAGGGACGGCGTCACCTCCTGCGATGGTGCGTTCATCTCGCCTCCCGGAGTTCAGCGCGGCAGGGTGTCGGAGTCGGCGGGATGTAGCGTGCGCAGATCTTCGCCCGCGTGCGCGGCCAGGAGGTGGTCGTGCCGGTTGAAGTCCGCGACCTGCCACCGGCGTTGACCGTGGACGCGAACCAGCCGGGTCAGGCCGGTGTTGACGATGGTCGCCGACATGGCCAGTTCCAGTAGGGACTGCTCGTCGAGTTCTTCGCAGATGTAGCGCAGCAGCATCACCACCGCGTCATGCGTCACCACCAGTACCCGCTGGCCGTCCTCGTCGCGATCGAGATCGGCGAGCACCGAGCGCAGTCGCAGCGCCATGTCAGCCCATGACTCACCGCCCGGCGCACGGTAGTAGAACTTGCCCAGCCAACGCCGGCGGTCGGCCTCCATCGGAAAGCGCGTCCGGACGCCATGGCTGGTCAGCGCGTCCAGCACGCCGAGTTCCTTGTCGCGCAGCCGTTCGTCGACGCGAATCTCGAGCGGGCTGCCGGCCGCGGCCAGGGTCGCCTGGGCGGTCTGGCGGGTCCGGAGATACGGCGAGGACCACGCGGCGGTCGGCATGGCGTCGGCAGGCAACTGGGCAAGCCATCGCCCGAGTGCCTGCGCCTGGCGTAGGCCTACGTCGGACAAGGGGACGTCGGCGTCGCGGGCCTCGATGGGGATCAGTTCGGCACCGGAGACTTCGGCGTGCTCGCGAGCGACGTTGGCGGTGCTCTCGCCGTGGCGCACGACGATCAACTCAGCGACACCCACCGCAGGACAATATCCCGATCACAGCCGGCTCAAACGGTTCCGCGCACAGCGATCGGCAGCGTTGACTCACCCGGCTCATGTGCTTCTCACATTGAGACTTGAGCCGGACTTGAGGTTGGCATGGGGCCGCGATGACGGTGCTCGGCCCATCGTTGGTGAGCGGCCGAAACGGTCGCATCTCAGGACGCACGTCGCTGCGGCGACCGACTCAAGGAGACACCGCCATGGACTACCAGGCCCCCTACCAGGCCCCACCAAATCCCAGTCCACCCAAGCGGACCAATCTCGGCCTCAAGATCGCTCTGGTCAGCGCCGGCCTGGCTGCAGGTGCCGTTGGCGCCACCGCGATGGCGGCCGGCGCGTCGACGACCACCGCCGGTGCCCCCAGTACGTCCACCACCACGGCCGCCGCGCCGAACGGCGCACCCGCCGCAGCGCCGGCCGGCGGTCATGGCGCTGCCCCTGTCCGCAGCGATGAGAAGGCCGTGACCACGGCGCAGGCGGCGACCCTCAAGGCGGCCGCGCTGAAGGCGGTGCCGGGTGGCACGGTCTACCGAATCGAGACCGATGCGGGCGACGGCGTTTACGAGGCCCACATGACCAAGGCCGACGGCACCGAGGTCACCGTGAAGTTCGATAAGAACCTCGCCGTCACCAAGGTCGAGACCGGGATGGGCGCGGGCGATCCGCGCGGGAACCACTAGCCCCCAAGAAGTCCCCGCGAAGTGGCGCCAGTCCGCATTCGGCTGGCGCCACGACGAGGTCGTCGTCGTCGTCGACGACGTTCGGTGCTGCGCCCGATCACGGAAGGTGGGTGGCGGTAAATCTCTACGATCACCCGTCCTTGGTAGAAATCCAGCCATCTGTCATTGACGGATTCCGAGGGTTGGGGATACTGGGTCAGGGCTACCCGGGGGCGTCAGATGCGCAGCGATCTGGACGAACGTGCGTCGCGGTGCCTGCCTGCCGCCGGAGCGTCCTGGTGCGGCTAGCTACCCGCCCCGGCCTGTCCCGGTCAGCGGCCACGGAAGAGCGCAGAGTATTCAGGGTCACCGGCGTCGTACAAGGCGTCGGGTTCCGCCCCTTCGTGCACAGGTTGGCCACCGAACTCGGCCTGAGCGGTTTCGTCGGCAATGACGCCCTGGCCGTGTTCGCCGAGGTGCAAGGCAGCCCGTCGGCGCTCGCCGAGTTCAATCGCCGACTTCCGCTCGAGGCTCCGCCGCTGGCGCTCGTAGTCACCGTCGACGCCTACCCGATCGCGCCCACGACCGACCCCGGAGCCGGCTTCACGGTCGTCGCCAGCCGAGGCGGTGCGGGTACCGCTCGCACGCTCGTCCCGCCGGACGTGGCCACCTGCCAGGCCTGCGTGACCGAACTGTTCGACACCGGCGATCGCCGCTACCGGCACCCGTTCATCACCTGCACCGACTGCGGTCCGCGCTTCACGATCATCCAGGATCTGCCCTACGACCGCCCCGCCACAACGATGGCCGGGTTCGCGATGTGCGCCGCCTGCGCGCGCGAGTACGAGGACCCCGCCGACCGCCGGTTTCACGCCCAGCCCGTCGCCTGCCCGGACTGCGGACCGATGCTGTGGTTCGAGCACGGCGAGACGCGGGTCGAGGGCGCCGACGCGGCGTTGGTCGCCGCGCAACAGGCGCTGCGCGAAGGCATGATCGTCGCGGTCAAAGGCGTCGGTGGCTTCCACCTCGCCTGTCGCGCCGACGACCCGACCGCGATCGCCCGGCTGCGCCAACGTAAAGCCCGCGACGAGAAGCCATTCGCGCTGCTGGCCCGCGACCTCGCCGCCGCCCGTCGGCTGGTGCGGATCGAAGTCGACGAGCAGGCTGTGCTCACCTGCGCCGCCCGCCCCATCGTGCTCATGCAGCGCCGCGACGACGCTCCGGTCGCCGATTCGGTGGCGCCGGGCAATCCACTGCTCGGCGTGATGCTGCCCAGTTCGCCGCTGCACCACCTGCTTCTCGCGCAGGTGCCCGGCGCTGAGTTCGACCCGATGGACGTGCTTGTCATGACGAGCGCCAACATCAGCGACGAGCCACTGTGTTTCGACGACGTCGACGCCGCGAGCCGGCTGCCCGCTCTGGCCGACGCGGTGCTCACCCACGACCGGCCCATCCACGTGCCGTGCGACGACTCAGTCGTTCGGGTGGTCGACGGACAGGAGCTGCCGATCCGGCGCTCGCGCGGCTACGCCCCGCTGCCGGTGCGCCTCGTGCCGGGCCTGCCGGCCACGCTTGCAGTCGGCGCCGAACTGAAGAACACCTGCTGTCTCATCGACGGCGCCAACGCGTTCTGCTCTGCGCACATCGGCGACATGGGCAGCCTCGACACCGCGCGCGCCTTCGAGCGGGCGGTCGCGCAGTTGACGACGCTGCACCGGGTGCAGGCTGAGGTATTCGCTGCCGACGCGCATCCGTCCTACCTCACCCGATCCTGGGCCGAGCGGCACTCCGGCGGACCGGGAGAGCCGGTGCTATGCCTCGTCCAGCACCACCACGCGCACGTCGCGTCGCTGCTGGCCGAACACGGCCGGATCGGCCACCCCGTCATCGGGGTGGCCTTCGACGGCACGGGCTACGGCGACGACGGCACGATCTGGGGCGGCGAGTTCTTGCTGCTTGGCGATGACACGACCCGCTACCGGCGCGCAGGTCACCTGATGACCGTCGACCTGCCGGGCGGCGACGCCGCGGTGCGCAACCCATGCCGCATGGCGCTCGCCTATCTCGACGCGGCCGGCGTGGCGTGGGACGACGGCTTGGCACCGGTCGACGCCAGCACCCCGGCCGAGCGGGCGGCCGTGCGCGCGCAGCTCGACTCGGGCGGCGGAACCGTCAAGTGCTCCAGCATGGGCCGGCTGTTCGACGCGGTGGCGTCATTGCTCGACGTCCGCCATCGCATCGGCTACGAAGCCCAGGCGGCCATCCAGCTGGAGGTGCTCGCCGCAAGTGGAGAGCGCGACGGCGGCGCGCCAGAGCTGCGCTTCGGGCTCGACGAGGACGGCGTGCTGGACTACCGACCGGTCGTGCGCGGGCTGGTCGACGGCATGCGGGCCGGTGTGTCGCCCGCCCGACTCGCCTACGCCTTCCACGCCGCTGTCACCGAGGCGGTCGCCGGCTGCGTCACCCAGATCGCCGACGACTCCGGGGTTCGAGTGGCCGGGCTGACCGGCGGGGTGTTCCAGAACGTGCTGCTGCTGCGCGCCTGCCGAGACCGGTTGGCCGCCGCCGGCCTTGAGGTGCTCGTGCACCGGCTGGTGCCACCCAACGACGGCGGCATCGCGCTGGGCCAAGCCGTCGTGGCAGCACACCGCGCTATGAGTGCCGCGAGCACGCCGGACACCGGAGAGAAGGACACACCATGAGTTCAGTTGTCGAGGGCGTAACCGACCAGTTGGCGGCGAGTGCGTCCGCGGGCATTCCGCCGGACATGCTCGACGGCGGCCTGGCCCGTGATCTGGCCGACGCGTCGCTCTCGGTGGCCCGCCGGTTCCAGGCCGGGGCGACGATGTGGTGCATCGCGCCGCAATGGGAGCCGCACGCGCACCACATGGCGGTCGAGTTCGTGCATCCGGTGATCATGGGCAAGCGCGCCCTGCCGGCCTTCGCGCTGACCGATCAGGATGTCGTCGCCCAGGCCCGCAGTTCGGTCCGCCCCGGCGACATCGTCATCGCCGTCGCCGCGGCCGACGACCGTGGCGTGCGCGAAGTCATGCGGCGCATCCCTGCGTGGGGCGCGACGAGCGTGTGGATCGGCTCGGGCGCCCGACCGCCGAGCGGCGCGGCTGACCACGTCCTGTGGATCGACGACACCAATCCGCTGGCCCCGGCCACCGGCCGGTTCGTGATCATGTACCACCTGCTGTGGGAACTGACCCATGTCTGCTTCGAACACCCGGGTCTGCTCACCCCACCGCCCGCGGACGAATGCACCGACGAGGTCTGCATCACCTGCAGCGACGAGGGCCGGCTGGCCGAGGTGATCCTGGCGCCCACCACCGCCTACGGCGACGCATTGGTTCGCACAGCGACAGGCGAGGAGAACATCGACGTCACCCTCGTAGCGCCGGTGACGCCCGGCGACCTGGTGCTCGTGCACGCCGGCTCCGCGATCACTCGGCTGGACCCGGAGCAGTCGCGATGACCAGCGCCGACACCGAGCGAACCGGTTTCCTGTACCCGTTCATCGACGCCGACGAGCACGATCCCGAGTCACTGCTGGCTGATCTCGCGAAATCCGCGCAGGCCAAGGTGCATGAGAGCTCGGCGTTGCAGCGCTCGACGCTCGACGAGTGCGCAGAGCTCGTCGCCTCCGCCGGTGCCCAGATGGCCGAGCGGTTCGCGAGCGGCGGCCGGATGTACGCATTCGGCAACGGTGGCAGCTCCACCGACGCCGCGACGTTCGCCGCGCTGTTCGCCCAGCCGATCACGGGCCGGCCGCTGCCCGCGATGAACCTCGCCGCCGACCAGGCAGTGGTGACCGCGCTGGGCAACGACGTCGGCTTCGAGCTGGTCTTCTCCCGCCAGATCATCGCCCACGCGAGCAGCCGCGACATCGCCGTCGCCATGTCGACCAGTGGCAGCTCTGCAGACCTGATGATGGCGCTCGGCGAGGCCTCACGGCGCGGGCTGATGACGATTGGCTTCGCCGGCTACGAGGGCGGCCAGATGGCCACGTCGAGCGAGGTCGGGTACTGCTTCGTCGTCCGCTCGCAGAGCATCCACCGCATCCAGGAGAGCCAGGCCCTGCTGGGTTATCAGCTGTGGGCGACGGTACAGCAGCACCTGATGCCCGCCGAATCCGCGCCCCACCGACGAGGAGACACCACATGACCTCTCACGCAGGTACCCGCCCGGCCACGGCGGAGGAGCGCGAGGACCGCGTACTCGAACGCATCACGGCGTTCCGCAAGCGCCGCCCCCGCCTGATCGACGAGGTCATCACGCTGGCCCACGGCGCTGGTGGCAAGTCATCGGCCGCGCTGGTCGACGCGGTTTTCCTCGAGGCGTTCCGCAACCCCGAGCTCGAGCAGATGGGCGACGGCGCGGTGCTGACCCTGCCGTCGGGGGAGCGGCTGGCATTCAGCACCGACTCGTTCGTCGTGTCGCCGCTGCAGTTCCCGGGCGGCTCGATCGGCCACCTCGCCGTCCACGGCACGATCAACGACCTGGCCGTCAGCGGTGCGAAACCGCAGTGGCTCTCGGCCGCCTTCGTCATCCAGGAGGGCTTCGCGATCGCCAAGCTCAAGGAGATCGTCGCCGACATGGCCACGGCGGCCCGCGAGGCCGGTGTCTCGCTCGTCACCGGCGACACGAAGGTGGTACCCAAGGGCGCCGCCGACGGCATGTACATCACCACCGCGGGCGTCGGCGTGATCCCGGCCGGTCGGGAGCTGTCGGCCCAGAAGGTCCGCCCCGGCGACAAGCTGGTCCTGTCCGGAACTCTCGGCGATCACGGCATGGCGGTGATGATGGCCCGCGGGGACATGGGCATCGACGCCGACATCCACTCCGACACCGCGCCGGTTCACGAGCTCGTCGACCTGGTATTGGCCGCGGCGCCGTCGACCCGCTGGATGCGGGATCCCACGCGGGGCGGGCTCGGCACGATCTGCAATGAACTGGCCCAGGACAGCGGGCTGGCCGTCATCCTCGACGAGGCGTCGCTGCCGGTGCTGCCGATGGTCCTGGGCGCCTGCGACATGCTCGGCATCGACCCGCTCTACGTCGCCAACGAAGGCAAGTTCGTGGCCGTCGTGCCTGCGGACGAGGCCGAGGCAGCCGTCGCGGCCTTGCGCAGCCACCCGCTCGGTGCGGCCGCGGTCATCGTCGGCGAGATCGTCGAACAACCCGAGGGCGTAGTCGCGCTCCGGACCGCCTTCGGTGGCAGCCGAATCGTCGACATGCTCGTCGGCGACCCGTTGCCGCGGATCTGCTGACCGCCCACCTGCAGCGAGAGGAATCGATATGTGTCTCGGGATACCTGGCCAAGTCGTCGAGGTCACCGACGAGGCCGGCCGCCTGGCCAAGGTGGACGTGAACGGCGTCCAGCGCATCATCAGCATCCGCTTGCTCGACGGGCAGCCGCTCGAGCCGGGCGACTGGGTGCTCGTGCACGTCGGGTTCGCCATGGCCCGCATCGACCAGCACGAGGCCGACCTCACGCTGGCCGCCGTCAAGCAGATGGGCCAGTCGTACTACGACGAGGTCGAAGCGTTCAACTCCACCGCGATCGTCTAGGAAGAGAGAGCCTGATGAAGTTCGTTGACGAATTCCGCGATCCGGCGGCGGCGCGCGCGCTGGTCGCAGCGATCCGCGATCTCGCCGATGGCGGTGGCGATGGCGGCCAGGTGTTCAAGTTCATGGAGGTGTGCGGCGGGCACACCCACACCATCTACCGGCACGGCATCGAGCACCTGCTACCGCCCTCGGTCGAGCTCGTCCACGGCCCGGGCTGTCCGGTGTGCGTCATCCCGATGGGCCGCGTCGACGACGCGATGTGGCTGGCCGAGAAGCCGGACACGATCTTCACCTCGTTCGGCGACATGATGCGGGTGCCCGGTAGCCGCGGCAGCCTGCTCGAGGCCAAGGCCCGCGGCGCCGACGTCCGGTTCGTGTACTCGCCGCTGGACTCGCTGCGGATCGCGATCGAGAACCCGGACAAGCACGTGGTCTTCTTCGCGGTCGGCTTCGAGACGACCGCGCCGTCGACTGCCGTCACGCTGGTACGCGCCAAGGATCTCGGCGTCACCAACTTCAGCGTGTTCTGCAACCACGTCACGATCGTGCCGCCGATCAAGGCGATCCTCGACTCGCCCGACCTGCGCCTGGACGGGTTCCTCGGCCCTGGACACGTCTCGACCGTCGTGGGCAACCGTCCGTACCGGTTCGTGACCGAGGTGTACCGCAAGCCGATCGTGGTCGCCGGTTTCGAGCCCCTCGACATCCTGGCCTCGGTGCACATGCTGCTCGCGCAGATCCGCGAAGGACGCTGCGAGGTCGAGAACCAGTACAGCCGGGTTGTGCCGGAGGAGGGCAACCCGCAGGCCATCGCATTGCTGTCGCAGGTCTTCGAGCTGCGTCCGCACTTCGAGTGGCGTGGACTGGGCTTCATCAGCCAGAGCGCGCTGAAGCTCAACGACGACTACGCCGAGTTCGACGCCGAGCTGCGCTTCGACATGCCAGGGATCCGGGTCGCCGACCCGAAGGCCTGCCAGTGCGGCGAGGTGCTCAAGGGCGTCATCAAGCCGTGGGAGTGCAAGGTGTTCGGCACGGCGTGCACGCCGGAGACCCCGATCGGCACCTGCATGGTGTCGCCCGAGGGGGCCTGCGCGGCCTACTACAACTTCGGCCGACTGCACCGCGAGACCGCGATGATGGTGGGCCAGCGTAGCGAGTTGCCGGTGCTCACGAAGTAAGGCTCGGGGCGGTGACCCCCAGGAGACCAGGCGTCGCTAGCCAGTCGCCTTCACCACGACCCGCACCGCGTCGGGCGCTATGCCGATCTGGGACCGAATCGTGGTCGTGATCGTCGCTGTCGCCGCGCTCGGCCTCGCGACTGTCACCACGAGTTGGATCACGACGTATGCCTGGGGGGCGAGGATCGGGGTGACGTACGTGCCGGCCCGCACGGCGGTGGTGAGGCTCGCACCGTTGCGGTAGTAGTGGGCCGCAATGCCGGTGGCACCGCCGGTCCCCTTGACGGTGATGGACGCCGCGACAAGGCCGTCGTTCTGGACCCTGATGTACGACGAGACGCTATGGCCTCGGGTGACCGTGACGCTTCGCCCTTCGCCGGCACCGGTCGCGCTGTACACGTTGTTGCCGACATAGGGGCTGGCGGTCCCGGCAGCGATCGATGCGTCAGGTAGGCGTAACGCGTACGCGGCCAGGAATCGGCCCAGCGAGTCGCCGCCCGCCGTAGTGAAGTTCCCACCGGCATACAGCTTGCCGCCGGTGAGGCCCAACGCCACGACATGTGCGGGCAACGGTCCGTTCCCCGCACCGTTGGAGCCGATCGGCCGCCAGTTGGTGCCGTCGAAGTAGGCGATCCCGTCTGCCGCGGCGTTCCCGTTCGCGTTTTGGAACGACCCCGCGGCAATGACGATGGATCCGTAGGTCGCCAGGGCATCGATCGTCGTAGTGGTCGAGAACCAGCCATTGGTGCCGGCGCTGTTCGAACCGACCGCGCTCCACGCGGTGCCGTTCCACCGCGCGACGTGGTCCGCATTCGCTATCCCAGCCACATCGACGGAATCGGTGCCCACGTAGACGTTGGTAGCGCTGGCGGTGAGGCTGCGCACGAACGAGTCGACGGCCGGCCCGCCGCCCATGGCATGCCAGGATCCGTCATAAGCGGCCACGTGATCGGCCTCGGGAATTGCCGCCACATTGATGAATCCCCCGCCCGCGTACAGCGTTCCGTTGCTGTCGGCGGTGAGGGCATAGACCGACCCGCTGAAGTCGCCGTCGGTAAGGACCGTTGAGCTGGCCGCGCCACTGGTCAGGTCGCAGCCCACCAGGTAGTCGGCCGTGACGAGGCCGGCACCGTTCTGAAACGACCCGCCGACGTAGAGCGTGTTGCCGATGATCTGCAGCGCGTTGACGTTGCCGGTGAACGCCGGTCCCGGCACCGTCGAGTTGCAGAACGGCGCCCAGGCCGAGCCGTCCCACACCGCGAGGAAGTCGGCGTTGGCGTTTGCGCCCGCGTTGAGGAACGTGCCACCCGCGTAGACGCGGCCGGCGGCGTAGGCAATGGCGTGGACATCGCCGGTCAACGGGGTCGTACCGAGGGCGCTCCACGACGTGCCGCTCCATCGCGCGATGTGCGCCGCATTGGTATTGCCTCCGGCGGAAGTGAAGTTGCCGCCGGCGTAGAGCACGCCCGGGTTCTGGGTGTTCAGGGCATAGACGGCGCCATTGAGCGACGATGTCGCGGGCGGGACTCCGACGCCTACCCGGTCCCAGCCTCCTGGTCCTATCGCGGACGCGAGAGGTGCGACGAGGAGCATCGCGGTGAAGGCCGCGGCCAACACGTACACGGATCGGCGCATGGCAGCGTCCCCAGACTGTTCCGAAAATCGGAACTCATCGATCAGGAGGGACCAGGGCTGCCGGTGATACCCCGCTTGTCGTTCGAAGGACGGGCGACCCTACGAGATATGCTGTTCTCGCTCGGCTCCGGGACCCCGTTGTTCAGAGCCGTCGCTGGCAAATGCTGACAATCGTGTCCCTCGGGAGGACGTCCATGACCGCCGGAACTGCAGCGCAGTCGGCGTCCATGGCCACCCCGTCATACCTGGTGCACGGGGACCGATGACCGGGCTCTACCTTGCCGGCCTGGTCGCCGAGCACCTGGCGCTGACCCTGCTCCCGATCGCTGCCGGTGTGCTCGTCGCCGTGTCGTGCGGCATTCGGGACCGGGTTGTGCTGCTGCTCATCGGGTTGGGCACGCTCGGGGTGCTCGGCGCGGCGACGTTCTGGGTTTACCTGTCCAGCCCACGGGTGGGCCGGTGGTTTGCCGTGGCCGCCCTCGTGGGGTGCGGGTTGGCGCTCGGCTGGTCTGTGCTCCGGTGCAGGTCCCGACTCGGCGCGGCCGTCGACGTCCTTCGGCCCCTCGGCGCGCCTACGCTGTTCTACGCGGCCCAGGTCGGCTTCATGACCATGATCGGCTACTTGCGCGGCGGCATGGCCGAGGACAATTTGGCCGGCCGGAATCGTTACATGGCGGGATTGCCCCGGGACAACGAGCTGCCGCTCTTGTTCGCGCGGCAGTTGCAGAGCTCGGTCAGACCGCTGCCGAAGTACCTCGTGCCGCAATGGCAGGCGAGTGACCGGCCGCCCCTGCAAACTGGGGTCTACCTGCTCGAGCAGAGCGTGCTTGGTTTTGACCATTTCATGCACTACCAGGTGATCGGGATCGCCCTTCAGTCCCTGTGGGTCTTCGGTGTGTGGGCGTTCATGGCGAAAACTCGACTGCCAGGGCGGGTCACTGCTCTGGCGTTGGCGGTCATTGCCTTCTCTGGGTTCACGTTCGTCAACACGTTCTTCGTGTGGCCGAAGCTCTTCCCGGCCGCCTACCTGATGCTCGTGGCCGCGGCCGTGCTCAGTAAGGATTTCGCCCGGTACCGGCGCAGCGCAGTGGCCTCGACGGCGATCGGCGTCGGAGTTGGTTGCGCCATGTTCGGGCATCCGGGCAGTCTGTTCGTAATCCTGGGACTCTCGATCGCATTGCTACTCGCCCGGGTATGGCCGAGTCTCAAACTGTTGGTTGCCGGCGGTGGCGCCGCGGCGCTGCTGTACGGCCCGTGGATTTGGTTCGGATCCGTGTACCAACCGCCGGGCAACTTCCTGATCAAGTGGCAGCTTGCCAACGCGCGAAACTTCCGCAAT
>JAOPWD010000260.1 GCA_025965875.1 Pseudonocardiales bacterium | reverse complement strand
TACAGGCTGGCGCGCAGGCTGATTCCGCCGTCGATGACCATGGTCTGGCCGGTGATCCAGGCCGCGTCGGACGAGGCCAGGAAGGCCACCGCGGCGCCGATGTCCTCCGGTTCGCCCAGCCGGCCCAGCGGGTAGGCGTTGGCCGCCTCGGCCTCGTTGTTGGCGTAGAGCGCCTCCGCGAACTTGGTCTTCACCACGGCGGGGGCGACGGCGTTGACGCGTACGCGCGGGCTCAGCTCGGCCGCCAGCTGCATGGTCAGCCCGATCAGGGCCGACTTGCTCACGCCGTAGTAGCCGATGCCCGGCGACGGCGCCACCCCGGCGATCGAGGCCACGTTGACGATCGCGCCGGCTCCGTCGGACCCGAGGCCCGCGGCCAGCGCCCGGCGGGTCCACGACAACGCCGCCAGCACGTTGACGTCCATGATCTTGCGCGCGACCGACTCGTCGAGTTCGGTCAACGGTCCGTAGGCCGGGTTGATGCCGGTGTTGTTGACGAGCACGTCCAGGTGCCCGAACTCGCGTACGACACTCGCGATCGCGTCGGCCTGGTGCTCGCTGTCATCGGCGCGGCCGGCGACAGCGATTGCGTGTTTCGCGCCGCCCAGACGCTCGACGGCGTCAGCCAGCCCCTCAGGCTTGCGGGCGGTGAGGCACACCTGCGCCCCCTCTGCCACGAGCCGTTGCGCGACCGCGAAACCGATCCCGCGGCTGGCGCCGGTGACCATGGCGACCCGTCCGGCGAAGCGTTGCCCGTGCTCGTGAGTTGTCATGGTGCCGGAGAATAGGGCATGCCTGCGGCGTGTCCTGTCCTGGCTGCCAGGCGGCTCAGTGGGCGCTGCGGAGCAGCTCCACGACCCGTTCCGGGCGCCTGCTGCTCACGATCCAGTAGGGCGTCGGGTCGTCGGGATCATCAACCCAGAACTGGACGCCGGGTCCGATCCACGGCCGGATCGAGACGAAAGCCGCAGGGTCGCCCTCGCGGCCGACCACCCGCCGCAGCGTGGCGGCGTCCAGCGCGACGGCACCGCTCACGTAGCGCAACGGGAGGTGCGCGCCACGGATGCGCAGCTCACCGTCGGCCACCTCGAGCGAGCTGTGCCCCAGCCACCAGACGATCGCCACGGCCAACGGCAGCAGGATGCCGTAGGGGAGCCAGTCGGTCAGCGGCAGGCCGGCGATATGGAACTCGGCACCCAGCAGGGCGGCGATCGCGATCGCCACGACGTACCACCACCAGGGAGCCCGCAGTGGTTCGCGGTAACGCAGCTGGGTCGAGCCAGTCGCAGGAGTCTCGCTGCCGCTGCTCACGTGGTCGAGGGTAGCGTTCCGCGCTATGAGCACCCCGCCCGACGACCGCGCCGCCGAACCGGTGCGGGTGCTGGTCCAGCGCCTCGACACCGGCGTCCCGCTGCCTGCGTACGCGCTGCCCGGCGACGCTGGGGCCGACATCGTGACCGCGCAGGACGTGACGCTGGCACCGGGCGAACGCGCCGTCCTGCCCACCGGCCTGGCGATCGCGCTGCCCGACGGATACGCAGCGTTCGTGCACCCGCGCTCCGGTCTGGCCGCGCGGGCCGGGCTCAGCATCGTGAACGCGCCCGGCACCGTCGACTCGGGCTACCGCGGCGAGCTCAAGGTCATCGTCATCAACCACGACCCGGCCCGGCCACTGGAGCTGCGCCGCGGCGAGCGGGTCGCGCAGTTGGTGTTCCAACGGGTCGAACGGGCCAGGTTCGTCGAGGTGGCGACCTTGCCCACGTCGGAACGGGCCAGTGGCGGGCATGGGTCAACCGGCGGAGCCGCCGCACTCAGTGCCGCCGGCATCAGCGCAGTGAAGGGAACGAACGAGTAGTGGCGTCGCGACGCAAGCAGAAACGCACCGATCGATCGAAGCTGGATGCGACTCCGCCGTGGGAGACCCGGGTCCGCGACGAGCCTGTCCCCACCGAGGGTCCCTACGACGAGCGGGACGCTCCGGACGACGACATCGAGCGCATCGACCTCGGCGCCTTGCGGGTGCCGGTCGGTCCGGGCATCGACGTGCGCCTGGAGATGAACGAGGCGCAGCAGGTGATCGCGGTGACGCTGGCCGCGAAGGACGGGCACATGCAGCTCGGGGTCTTTGCCGCGCCGCGCAACGAGGGCATCTGGGACGACATCCGCGCTGAGATCACCGCGTCGATGAACTCCCAGAAGGGGGCGGCCAAGGAGGTCACCAACGCGACCTTCGGCACCGAACTGACGGGCAAGCTGCCGGGCGACGGCGGCGGACAGGTCCCGGTGCGCTTCATCGGTGTCGACGGGCCACGCTGGTTCCTGCGCGCCATGCTGGTCGGGGTGCTGGCCACCGACAAGGCGAAGGCGGCGCCGTTCGAGAAGGCGCTGCGCCAGGTCGTCGTCGTCCGCGGCGTCGAACCGCTGCCGGCGCGCGAACCGGTGCCGCTGCGGCTGCCCAAGGAGCTTGCGGCCCAACTCGCCGAAGGCGAGGAGCAGCAGGCCTGACCTTGCGCGGCTACGCTGGGGGCGTGGGTCATCGTCCTTCGCTCCTGAGCCGTCTGACGGTCAGCGCGCACCATCTCGACGCGGCTGAGCTGCGCTCCGAGGTCGAACGGCTGTCGTGCAAGCCGGTCCTCGAGTTGCGCCGCGGCACCGTCGTCAATGTCGCTGGGCGGCTGCGCGCCGTTGTCTACAACCCACGCGAGACCCTGCCGACCCTGGAAGCCGAGCTGTTCGACGGCTCGGCGCCGATCGAGTTGGTGTGGCTCGGCCGCCGGCGGATCGCCGGTATCGAACCTGGGCGTCGGCTGGTGGCCCGGGGCCGGGTCGGCGTGCACGACGGACGGCTCGCCATCTACAACCCGTGGTACGAGCTCCAGGGCGTCGCATAGGAATGACCGACGACGCCGAGCCCAACAAGAGCACCGACAGGGATATCGACATCGACAGCGACACCGAAGAACCCACGCCGGCCGCCGAAGACCGTCGGATCGACCTGCGCGAGACCTACCGCAAGCAGATGCTCGACGGCATCGGCGGGTGGACAGGCACGGTCATCACGGCAATTCCGCCGGTCGTCTTCGTCATCGTGAACTCCATCGCGGGCCTGCGCCCGGCGATCATCTCCGCCGTCGGGGCTGCGGTCGCACTGACGATCTACCGCCTAGTCCGGCGGCAATCGGTGCAGCAATCACTCACCGGGCTCTTCGCGGTCGTCGTCGCGGCCTTGATCGCGGCCCGCACCGGCCAGGCCCGCGGCTACTTCCTGCTCGGCATCTGGAGCAGCTTCGCTTACGCCGCCGCCTTTGCGGTCTCGGTGCTCGTGCGGCGCCCCGTCGTCGGGCTGTTGTGGGAGTTCCTTGAGCCGATGCCGGGCGAGGACGACGTGCCCTGGTACCGGCGGCGGGCACTGGTACGTGCCTACGACATCGCGACTCTCGCGGCCACCGTCGTGTTCCTCGCGCGCGGCGTCGTGCAGCTGACCCTGTACCAGCGCGATCAGACCGGTTGGCTGGCTTTCGCCCGAATCTCGATGGGCTATCCGCTCTACATCGCGGCGGTTGGCTTCGGGTTCTGGATCGTCACCCGTGCGCGCCGTCGCCTCGCGACGCCGGCCGACGGCGTCGCCTGAACGACCTCAGGCGCCGCGCTGGGTTCGGTCGGTTCGGTGGGCTCGGTCGCCCAGAACCACCTTGTGCAGCGCCTCCTCGGCCTCGGGCAGCGCCACGAAGAGCAGTTCGTCGCCGGGTTCGAGCGGTTCCTCGCCCGACGGCGTGATAACCCGGGCCCCGCGCACGATCGCGACCAGCGCCGCGTCCTTGGGCAGGGTCATATCCCGGACGGCCCGGCCCGCGCAGGGCGCGCCCTCGGGCAGGGTCACCTCGACCAGGTTGGCCTGCCCCTCGCGCAGCCCGAACAGCCGGACGATGTCGCCCACCTCGACCGCCTCCTCGACGAGTGCGGCGAGGACTCGCGGGGTCGACACTGCGACGTCGACGCCCCACGCCTCGGTGAACAGCCACTCGTTGGCCGGGTGATTGATGCGGGCGACGACGCGCCGCACCGAGAACTCGGTCTTGGCGAGCAGCGACAGCACCAGGTTGACCTTGTCGTCGCCGGTGGCGCCGATGACGACCTCGAAATCCTCGAGGCCGGCATTCTCGAGATTGGCCACCTCGCAGGCATCGCCCAGCAGCCAGTCGGCGCCCTCGATGCGGCCGGGCTGGACCTTGCGCGGGTCCTTGTCGATCAGCAGGACCTGGTGATCGTTACCGAGCAGTTCCCGGGCTATCGAGCGGCCTACCGAGCCGGCACCGGCGATGGCGACCTTCATGACGCTGCTCCCTCGGGCCGCTTGGCGGCGAGATCACGCAGCAGGTCGGCGTGGTCGTCGGCGACGAGGACGTGCAGGATGTCTCCGGACTGGATGACGGTGGACGCCAGCATGAGCTGACCGGACCCGAACCGGGTGATCAGCGCGACGCGGGCACCGGTCGCGCTCTCGAATTCGGTGGCCGGATGGCCCACCCATCCTTCGTGCGGCGTCACCTGGACCAGCGCGATCCGCCCGGACGGATCACGCCACGCTTCGGTGGTCGCCTCGCCAAGCACGCTCTTGAGCAGCCGGGCGGCCGTCCAGGGCACGGTGGCGACGGTGGGGATGCCCAGGCGCTCGTAGACCTCCGCGCGCTTGGGGTCATAGATCCGCGCGACGACCTTCTGCACGTTGAACGTCTCGCGCGCGACGCGGGCCGCGATGATGTTGGAGTTGTCGCCGCTGCTGACGGCCGCGAACGCGCCCGCCCCTTCGATGCCGGCCGAGATGAGAGTGTCCCGGTCGAAGCCGATACCGGTTATCTGGCGTCCGGTGAAGTGCTCGCCGAGGCGGCGGAACGCGAGTGGGTCCTGGTCGATGATCGCGACGCTGTGCTCCAGCCGCTCCAAACTGTGGGCAAGCGAGGAGCCGACGCGCCCACACCCCATGATGACGATGTGCACGGCGGCACATCTCCTTTCGGCCCGAGTCGCCCGACGATTGCCTGTCCTCGTGAGCCGCGCTACGGGCAAGCCCGGCGTGGCGACGCTACACAACAGCAAACTCGGCTGCGACGACAGCAGTGCCACACCGTGCATCCAGTGCCGCGAACCCCCGTATTGTGCGCGGCGTGGCGTTATTGACCCGAGTACTCAAGCGAGTGATCATTGGCAGCCCGGTCAGCTCCGAGCGCGTCGGGCACTCGCTACTCGCCAAACGCCTCGCGCTGCCGATCTTTGCCAGCGACGCGCTCTCGAGCGTGGCGTACGCGACGCAGGAAATCCTGCTCGTCCTCTTCGTCGGCGGCACGTCGTATCTGTACCTCGCCCCGTGGGTCGCGACGGGTGTTGTGGTGTTGATGCTGACCGTCGTGGCGTCCTACCGGCAGTTGGTGCGCGCCTATCCCACCGGCGGCGGCGACTACGAGGTGGCCTCCAAGAACATCGGCAAGTCCGCCGGTGTCGTCGTGGCCAGCGCCCTGCTCGTCGACTACGTCATGACCGTGGCGGTGTCGGTCTCCTCCGGTGTCGACAACATCATCTCCGCGGTGCCCGCGGTGCACCGGCACCGCGTGCTGCTCGCGGTGGCCTTCGTCGTGATCCTGGCGGCCGTGAACCTGCGCGGCTTGCGGGAGGCCGGGCTCGCTTTCGCCGCACCCACCTACCTGTTCGCGTCCGGGGTCTTCCTCATGCTCGGCACTGGGTTGGTCCGGACGTTCCTCGGCGACGCGCCCGTGGCCGAGAGCGCCCAATACGGCGTGCACGTACACCACGGCTACGGCAACCTCGCCTTCCTCGCGCTGATGTTCTTCGCGCTGCGCGCCTTCGCGTCCGGATGTACGGCGCTGACCGGCGTCGAGGCCATCGCCAACGGCGTGCCCGCCTTCAAGCCACCGAAAGCCAAGAATGCACAGTTGACACTGGTCGCGATGGGCGCCATTGCGGTGTCGATGTTCGCGGGGCTCACCGCGCTGGCCCTGATCACGAAGGTGCGCATCACCGACCCAATCACCAACAGTTGCGGGCTGATCGGCGTACCGAACTGCGCGCACACCCCGCAGCGCACGGTCATCGCGCAGGTCGCCGGCGCGGTGTTCGGCGGTCCCCACTCGATCGGCTTCTTCTACGTGCAGGCGACCACCGCACTCATCCTGGTGCTCGCCGCCAACACCGCGTTCAACGGATTCCCGCTGCTCGGCGCGATCCTGGCCCGCGACAAGAACCTGCCCGCGCAGCTCAACACCCGCGGCGACCGGCTCGCGTACAGCAACGGCATCTTGATGCTGGCCATCGTGGCCGGCCTGCTCATCGCGCTCTACAAGGCCGACACCACGCGGCTGATCCAGCTCTACATCATCGGCGTCTTCACGTCGTTCACGCTCGGCCAGTCCGGGATGGTGCGGCACTGGAACCGAGCGTTGCTCACCGAGCATGATCCGGTCGAACGGCGGCGCATCATGCGCTCACGGCTGATCAACGGCTTCGGGGCCAGCCTGTCCGGCGTGGTGCTGGCCATCGTGATCGTCACCAAGTTCACGAAGGGCGCCTATCTGGTGCTCATCGCCATGCCGATCCTCTACGCGCTCATGCGCGCCATCAACCGGCACTACTCGCGGGTCGCCGAGGAACTCACCACCGACGAGGTCGGACTCGTCCTGCCGGCCCGCAACCATGTCGTCGTCCTGGTGTCGAAGGTGCACAAGCCCACCCTGCGGGCGCTGGCCTTCGCCCGCGCGACCCGGCCCGACACGCTGACCGCGCTCACCGTGAACATCGAGGACGAGGACACCAGGAGGCTGCTGGCCGAATGGGAGCGCCACGACCTGCCGGTGAAGCTCACCGTCCTCGAATCGCCCTACCGCGAAGTGACCGGCCCGATCCTCGGCTATATCAAGCAGCTGCGTGGCGACCGTCCGCACGACGTGGTCAACGTCTTCATCCCTGAATACGTCGTGGGGCACTGGTGGGAGCAGTTGCTGCACAACCAGGCCGCACTGCGGCTCAAGGGCCGCCTGCTGTTTCAGCCCGGCGTGATGGTGACCAGCGTGCCGTGGCAGCTCGACTCCACTGCCGCGATGACCGGCAGCGGCGAGAGCCCGGCCCGGGAGCCGCGGGCGGAGGATCCGGGCGCGGACGATCCGAACTACAAGCCGAAGTCTCCTGTCGCCAGTGGCTGAGAACGGACCCCTGTTCGGCACCGTGGTCGAGGTCGAGGTCGGCGCACCCGCGCATGGTGGTTCCTGCGTCGCCCGTCACGACGGCCGGGTGATCTTCGTCCGGCACGCGCTGCCCGGTGAGCTGGTGCGGGCGCGGGTCACCGAGGATCGCGGCGGGGCCTTCTGCCGCGCCGACGCCGTCGAGATCCTGCGCCCATCCGACGAGCGGGTCGCACCCCCGTGTCCGCACGCCGGCCCCGGACGCTGCGGCGGCTGCGATTGGCAGCACGCGAGCGGCGCAGCCCAGCGGGACATGAAAGGCGCGATCGTGCGCGAGCAGTTCGAGCGGCTCGCGGGCATCGATGTCGCCGACCTGTTCGCCGGGGTCGAGGCGCTGCCGGGAGGACTGCTCGGCTGGCGGACCCGGATCGCCTACGCCGTGCGACCCGACGGACGGGCCGGCCTGCACCGGCACCGCTCCCACCAGGTCGAGGTTCTGGACGCCTGCCCGCTGGGGGTGCCGGGGGTCGGGGACGCTGCGGCCTTGGCGCGCAGCTGGCCCGGGCTGACCGGCATCGAGGTCGCGCGCAGCGCGGACGGGCTCAGCGTGCTGGCGCACCGGCCGGGCTCGGGTCGTCAGGCCCGCGGTCGTCGGCCGCCCGACCGGGTCTCGGTGGTCGACGGGCCGAGCCGGCTGACCCAACGGGTGGGCGAGCGCGACTTCACCGTCGCGGCGGACGGCTTCTGGCAGGTGCACCCCGACGCGGCCGCGACGTTCGCGGGCGCCGTCCTGGCCGCAGTCGCTCCACAACCCGGCGAGACCGTGCTCGACCTCTATGCCGGCGCCGGCATGTTGACGGCGCTGCTGGCCGAGGCGGTCGGCACCACAGGCAATGTGATCGGGCTCGAGTCGTCCCGGCGGGCGGTGGCCGACGCGGCCACGAACCTCGCCGACCTGCCCTGGGCCGGGGTGCGGCAGGCTCGCGTCGACGAGGCGTCGCTGGCCGCCCTGGGGGTCGATCCCGACGTCATCGTGCTCGACCCACCGCGCGCCGGTGCCGGCCGGACCGTGCTGGCGGCCCTGCTGGCGATGCGGCCGCGGGCGATCGGCTACGTCGCCTGCGATCCGGCCGCGCTGGCCCGCGACGTCCGGGTGGCGCTCGACGCCGGCTGGCAACTCTCGGCGATACGCGCGTTCGACGCGTTCCCGATGACCCACCACCTCGAGTGCGTCGCGTTGCTCACCCCCGCCCCGTCCGGCGGGTGAGCGCCGCACGACCGCGCCCAACCCGTACGATTCGGGCTGTGACCCATGTCCTCGGTCGGCTGCGCTCCCCATCGGATCTGCGCGCGCTCAGTCACGATGAATTGGTCCTGCTGGCCGCGGAGATCCGCGATTCGCTGGTGCAGACCGTCTCGCGGACCGGCGGTCATCTCGGCCCCAACCTCGGCGCTGTCGAGCTGACCATCGCCATCCACCGGGTGTTCGACTCGCCGACCGAACCGATCCTGTTCGACGTCGGGCACCAGGCCTACGTGCACAAGATGCTCACCGGCCGGGCCGAGCGGATGCCGACGCTGCGCCAGAGCGGCGGGCTGTCCGGTTACCCCAGCCGCGCCGAGAGCGAGCACGACTGGATCGAGAACTCGCACGCCTCGACCGCGCTGTCCTACGCCGACGGGCTGGCCAAGGCGTTTGCCGTTCGCGACGAGCACCGGCCTGTCGTCGCGATTGTCGGCGACGGTGCCCTCACCGGAGGCATGTGCTGGGAGGCCCTGAACAACATTGCCGCCTCCGACCGGCAGGTCATCATCGTCGTCAACGACAACGGACGCTCCTACTCACCGACCATCGGCGGGCTGGCCGAACACCTGGCGGGGCTGCGGCTGCGGCCCGGCTACGAACGCATGCTGGGCCAGGTCAAGGGCGCCCTCGGGCGCACTCCGGTCGTCGGAGCACCGCTGTACGACGCACTGCACGGGGTCAAGCGCGGCATCAAGGACCTGCTGGCGCCGCAGGGCATGTTCGAGGACCTGGGCCTGAAGTACGTCGGGCCGGTCGACGGGCACGACCTGGACGCAGTCGAGACCGCGCTGACGCTCGCGCGTGGCTACGGCGGACCGGTGATCGTCCATTGCGTCACCCGCAAGGGCTACGGCTACGCGCCCGCCGAGAACGACGAGGCCGACCAGATGCACCAGTCCCGGGGCTTCGACCCCGAAACCGGCCTGGCCCGCGCCACCGGTGACCGCACCTGGACCAGCGTGTTCGGCGAGGAGATCGTCGCGCTGGCCGAGCGTCGGGACGACATCGTGGCGGTGACCGCGGCGATGTGCAATCCCACCGGGCTGAGCGCGTTCGGGCGCCGGTTCCCGGACCGGCTCTTCGATGTCGGCATCGCCGAGCAGCACGCGCTGACGTCGGCCGCCGGCCTCGCGTCCGGCGGGCTGCACCCGGTCGTCGCGATCTACGCCACCTTCATCAACCGGGCCTACGACCAGCTGCTCATGGACGTCGCCCTGCACGAACTGCCGGTCACGCTCGTCCTCGACCGGGCCGGGATCACGGGCGAGGACGGTGCCAGCCACAACGGGATGTGGGACCTCGCCCTGCTCGGGACGGTGCCGGGCATCCGCATCGCCGCGCCGCGCGACGAGGCGACGCTGCGGGCCGAGCTGGCTGAGGCGGTCGATCACACGGCCGGCCCCACTGTCATCCGTTTCCCCAAGACCCCGCTGGGTCCCGAGCTGCCCGCCGTGCGACGGGCGGGCGGGGTCGACGTCCTGGCCGAACCGGGGCCGGATGCAGAGGTTGACGTGCTGATCGTGGCGGTCGGCGCCACCGCCGGCGATGTCCTCGACGCGTCGGCGGCGATCGGCCAGGCCGGCTACACCGTGCGGGTGGTCGACCCGCGCTGGGTCACCCCGGTCGACCCGGCGCTGCTGGATCTCGCCCGTCGCGCCAGGCTCGTGGTCACCGTCGAGGACGGCATCGCAGAGGGCGGCGTCGGGTCCCGCCTGGCGCAGAAATTGCGCGAAGCGGGCAACGATGTGGCGACCCGTGAGCTCGGCATACCGACAAAGTTTCTCGCACATGGGAAGGTTGCCGACGTGCGGGCTCACGCTGGTCTGACCGTCCAGGACATTGGACGGCGCATCGTTGAGTGGTCCGCACTCGTTCAACGTGGTAGCGAGCCTGGATCCGACGTCCATGCCGCACGCCGTTCGGGGGACGTCGACGGCGCTTGACCGGGCAGAAGGGCTGGACACATGCGAATCCTCGTAGTGGAGGACGAAGTGCAACTCGCCGAGGCGGTTGCACGTGGGCTGCGCCGAGAGGGCATGGCTGTCGACGTTGCGACCGACGGTGACGACGGGTACCGCAAGGCCGTGCTCACCAGGTACGACGTGGTCGTGCTCGATCGGGACCTGCCCGGCATGCACGGCGACGAGATCGCCCGCCGGCTGTCCGACGAGGGCGTGCTCACCCGCGTGCTCATGCTGACCGCGAGCGGGACCGTCGAGGACAAGGTGTCCGGGCTCGCGCTCGGCGCCGACGACTACCTCGTCAAGCCGTTCGCATTCGCCGAACTGGTGGCCCGGGTGCGGGCGCTGGGCCGCCGCACCACCCCGGCCGCACCGCCGGTGCTCTCGGCCGGTGACATCGAGCTCGACTCGGCGAAGCGCACCGTCTCGCGGGGCGGCAAGTTGGTCGAGCTCACGCGCAAGGAGTTCGGCGTCCTGGAAACGCTGCTCACTGCACAGGGGGCGGTCGTCAGCAGCGAGGAGCTGCTCGACCGGGTCTGGGACGAGAACGCCGACCCGTTCACAACCACAGTGCGCGTCACGATGATGACCCTGCGCCGAAAGCTCGGCGAGCCCGCGATCATTGACACGGTCGTCGGCTCGGGTTATCGCATCGATCCCGTGGCGCTGGTGGGCGTGGACGGAGGAGCTGGGCCGGCCTCGTGAAGTTCTTCCGCCCGACGCTGCGCAGCCGCATGGCGTTGCTTTACGGCGGACTGGTCCTGCTCGTCGGAGTCTCGCTCCTGTTCACCTCGATCGTCCTGCTGGACCGGTCGATCGCCCGCCTGCCGTTCTTCAACACGCAGGGAAAGGTGACGCTACGCGACCAGGCGGGCCAGGTTAAAGAGATCTTTCCGACCCAGATCGGCAAAGATGCCCGCACCTCCTCCGTCGACTACCTGCTGCACACCGGCCTGATCTACTTCGCGATCATCGTCGTCATCGGCACGACCGGCGGTTACCTGCTGGCCAAGCAGGCGCTGCGCCCCATCGCCAAGCTCACCCAAACCGCCCGGCAACTGTCCACCGACAACATGGACCAGCGGATCAACCTGGGCGGCCCGGACGACGAGTTGCGCGAGCTCGCCGACACCTTCGACGAGATGCTGGGCCGGCTGGCCGCGGCGTTCGACAGCCAGCGGCTTTTCGTCGCGAACGCCAGCCACGAGCTGCGCACCCCGCTGACGGTCATCCGCACCGAACTCGAGGTCACCCTCGCCGACCCGGACGCCGACGTGGCGGAGCTGCGCCGGATGGGTGAAGTGGCCCAGTCCGCCGCCGAGCGGGCGCAGCGGCTCGTCGCCTCCCTGCTGACTCTGGCCACACTGCAGGCGGTCGGGCATGGCGGCCTCGAGGTGAGTGAACCAGTCGACCTGGCCAAGCTGGTGCCTGGCGTCCTGGATGCAGTCGCGGCCGAGGCCAAGGAAAAGGACATCACAGTCGAAAGCGACGTCTCACCCGCATCGACCGTCGGCGACCCGCGGCTGCTCGAGCGGCTGATCGGCAACCT
>JAOPWD010000257.1 GCA_025965875.1 Pseudonocardiales bacterium | reverse complement strand
CGGAACCAGCCCCGGTCATCGATCGGGGCCGTCCGCGACCCGGTCGTGGTGGTCTCGATCTCTGCGTCGCCCACCGCGCCGACCGCGATGCCGCGCACGGCCAGCCGGCCCTGTACCTCGTCGATCTGGATCTCGAGCGACACCTCGCCGACCTCGAACGACAACAGTCGCGGACCCGGGTGCACATCGCGAACTCCCTGCGACGGGGTCAGCTCGGAGTCATGCAGCAGCTCGGCCAGTTCATCGTCCAGGTGGCGGGTGGCGAACGCGGCTCGCGCTGACTCGGCGACGAGCTCGGGCGCGGCGTCCACATCATCTGCAATGCGACGGAGGCGATCCATCAGCTCGTCGTCGGTGGTCATGCCAGGTCACCCTTCAACTGCCCGGCCAGCGAATCGTCGGCGAGGACACGACGGCGCAACTGCTCCAGGCAGCGCTGGCGGGCCGGACCGATTGTGCCGACCGCAATGTCCAACGCGGCCGCGACGGCCTGATAGCTCGGCGGCGGCGATGCCATCAGCACCCGCAGCAACCGTTGGCACTTCTCGCCGATCAGCTTGAACGCGCGCCACAGCGCTCCGTCCCGCTCATCCAGCAGCAACTCTGCATCCACCGGCGCGGCGGTATCGGGGACATCGAGCAACGCGGCGTCATTCGCTGCGGGGCGTTCGCGACCGGACTTGCGGATCAGTTGTAGGCATTCCCTGCGGGCCGTGGTGGCCAGCCAGCCGGCCAGTCGCTCAGGGTCCTTGATGCGATTGAGGTTCTCGACGAGCCGCAGCCAGGTCATCTGGACCGCATCATGCGCGTCAGCCATCTCGAGCCGGTAACTCCGCGCGATCGACCACACCAAACCGTTGAAGTCACCGACCAAAGCGTCCCAGGCGGCCTGATCGCCAAGCCGGGCCGCTTCGAGCAACGCCGCGGTGTCCGTTGCCATCGTCGCCTCCTCGCGTCGGCCTGACACATTCTGCCCGACCCGCAGCTCGCACGTTAGGGCCTCAGTAAGTAGAGGGACGGGTGCCGGGGCCTGATTCATAGCGCTGCCCGAAAGTGCATCACGCGCGCGGTCGCATGCATCTAGTTGCCGATCCGCCAAGCCGCCGGCGGTGCCGGCGAAGAAACCAGCCAGTTCCGAAGGAGTTGTCATGCCCGCGCGCCTGCGAAAGGGACTGATCGCGACCGCGACCCGCATCGCGTTCTGCGTCGTGCTGGGAATCGCTGCCTCACCCGCTACGAAATCTGCGGACCCAGGCATCCGGTTCGCCGACTTCCACGGCCCGGTCCTACGAGCAACACAACTGCACCTCATCTACTGGGGAATCGATTGGACCGGCACGCTCCCGCCCACGGCGGACCGGATCACCGCGGCTGTGCGGACCATGATGGCGAGTTCCTTCATGACTGGCCTGCACCAGTACCGCGGGATCGGCCGCGGGACCCTCCGGGATGCGACGACCGTCACCGAGCCCGACGCGCCGATCCTGTTCGACGATCACGAAGTCGGCGACTTTCTGGACGCCCTGTTCGACGCAGGCAGAATCGCGCGTCCGGACACGGGCAACCAGAACCTGTATCTCGTGATGACGCCGTTCGGGACTCGTTCACGCGACCGCAGCTACGCCGGTGAGCACAGCTACTACGTGCACGCGGGACGACGGGTGCACTTCGCCTGGATCACGCACCGGACCACGCTGGCCGAGACCACGGCGCTCTTATCGCACGAAGTCGTCGAGGCAGTGACCGATCCCGAAGGCAGCGGCGTCCTTGGCGTCGACGGGACCTGTCACCGCTTCGGGTGGTGCGAGATCAGCGACGTCTGCTCGCCGACGGGAGTGATCGACGGGGTCGTGGTCCAGTCCTACTGGTCGAACGCGGAAGGCGCCTGCGTCGTGATGGACGCCCCTCCTGGTGGTGCACCGCGCGTGCAGCGGGCGCATCAGACACCGGACGACGTGCATCTAGTTGTCGACGAACCACGCCTGCGCCCTTCACGACGGCGCGAGCCGTGAACACCACCCGATGGAAGGATTCGCCATGTCTGCACCGTTCTGCCGATGCCAGTGCAAGATGTGCCGCGCGCCTGGCCCGCGACACTGTTGCGCCCACCCCAACTGTGGCGCACCACAGTTGCGTCGCGAGGCTCCCGCTGCTGCATCGACGGCCCGTGGGTTGCCGCTCGATCAACGTCACGTCACCCGGACGTTGCAGCGGCTGCGGGCCGAGTCCGGGTCTCACTCGCCGAGCGTGGCGCAAATCGAGCGCGCCATCCCCGGCGTCGTGCAGGTTGACGCCTGTTTTCTGGCCAACCCCTATGCCACGACCGAGGTGATGACCCGACTGCGTGCGATCGCGCCCTCGCAACTCGAGCGGATGGTCGCACACTACCCATCGCAGGCCCCCGCGATCGCGGACCTGCTCGCACCCCACCTCGGGGTGTCAGCCGACTCCCTGTTACTCGCCAACGGCGCCTGCGAGGTCATCCACGCTCTGCTGGCCAGCCGTCCCGGACCGGTGCTGCTCAGCCTGCCGACGTTCTCGGCCTACTACGAATTCGCCCACGGCCCGCTGGTGGCGCACCAACTCGACTCGCGCCAAGACTTCCGCCTGGACCTCGACGACCTCGAGACGATGATCTATCGCCACTCACCCGAAACCGTCGTGATCATCAACCCCAACAACCCCGACGGCGGCCTGATCCCACCCGCCGAACTCGTCAGCTTCCTCGAGCGGGTGCACGGCCGGGTGGGCCAGCTCATCGTCGACGAAAGCTTCAGCCATTTCACGACCGAGGCGGTGCCGGAGACTGCGGCCGGGCTGGTTGCCCACCTGCCTGATCTGGTCGTCGTCAACAGCCTCAGCAAGAGCCACGGGATCGCCGGCCTACGACTCGGATACGCCGTCATGGCCCCGCAACGCGCTCGGGACCTGCGGGGCTCGTCGCTGTGGAACTTGAATGCCTTTGCCGAGTGGTTCTGCACCCTGCTCGGCGATCCGGGATTCCAGCGGTCCTACGAGGACGCCCGCCGCCGTTATGTGCGCGACACCCGGATCCTGTTCGCCGATCTCGACACGCTCCCTGGCGTCAAGGCATTCCCCAGCGCCGCGAACTTCGCGCTCGTCGAGCTTGATCGCCCCGCGGCCGAGGTCGCTGCCGCACTGCTCGCTCAGCACGGCATCTACGTCCGCGACTGCGCCGACAAGCGCGGCCTCGAGCACGGCGAGCGGTTCCTCCGCGTCGCCGCCCGCAGCCACGCCGAGAACCGCCGCATCATCGATGGCCTGCGTGCAGTCCTCAGCCGGCCCGCCACCAGTCGGCCGCTGAGCCCGGCCGTCCGTGAACCGGTCCTGACGGCCTGACTAGTCGCCTAATTCGGTCAGCCGGGCGCGGCACTGGGCGGCAACGTCGGTCACCTCGCCGAGCGTGCGGCGCAGGTCGGCTTGGCGGGCGCGCAGGTCGGTCGCGATCTCGTCCAGGCGGGCCAGCAGCGTCTGCAACTGGCGCTGCTCGGAGGACTCCGCCCCGTCGTACATGTCGACGATCTCGCGGCACTCGCCCAGCGTCATACCGAAGCGGCGACCGCGCTGGATGAGCCGCATCCTGGCGTGATCGCGCTGGCTGTAGATCCGATTGGCGCCGGCGCGCTGGGGAGTGATGAGTCCCTCGGCCTCGTAGAAGCGCAGCGTGCGGGTGGTGACCCCGAGTTCGTCGGCGAGTTCACCCACGGTCCAGGTGCGGGCCACTTCCGCTTTCGAGGTCATGTTGTTATCGTGACCTTACGTTGACGTAAACGTCAAGCACGACCGCCGAGGAGTCCCGATGACGTTCGAGCTGTCCGCAGACCACGAGACGTTCCGCAAGGTGGTGCGTGAGTTCGCCGAGGGCGAGATCGCGCCGCACGTTGCCCAGTGGGACCGCGAGCACCGCCTGCCGCTCGACGTCGTCCGCGCGATGGGCGACCTGGGTCTGTTCGGCCTGGTCGTCCCCGAGGAGTACGGCGGCGCGGACGCCGACTTCACCTCACTGTGCGTGGCCATCGAGGAGTTGGGTCGCGTCGACCAGTCGATCGGGATCACGCTCGAGGCGGCCGTGGGCCTCGGCATCAACCCGATCTTGACGTACGGCACCGACGAGCAGAAGACGCGGTTTCTGCCCGATCTGGTCACCGGCCGGGCGCTGGCGGCCTTCGGCCTGACCGAGCCCGAGGCCGGCTCCGACGCCGGCGCCACCAAGACCCGTGCCACGCTGGCCGGCGGCGAGTGGACCCTGAACGGCGCCAAGGCCTTCATCACCAACTCCGGCACCGAGATCACCTCAGTGATCACCGTGACGGCACGCACCGGCGAGAAGGAGATCTCCACGATCCTCGTGCCGGCCGCAACGCCCGGCCTGGTGGTCGAGCCGGCCTACGAGAAGCTCGGCTGGCACATCTCCGACACGCACGGCCTCAGCTTCGACGACTGCCGGGTGCCCGAGGCGAACCTGCTCGGCGTGCGCGGCAACGGCTTCAAGCAGTTCCTCGCCGTGCTGGACGACGGCCGCATCGCCATCTCGGCGCTCGCAGTGGGGCTGGCCCAGGGCTGCCTGGACGTGTCGCGCAAGTACGCGCTGGAGCGGCACACGTTCGGGGCGCCGATCGGCTCGCGGCAGGCCGTCGCGTTCTCCCTCAGCGACGTGGCCGTTGCCGTCGAGGCGGCGCGGCTGCTCACCTACAAGGCGGCCTGGCTGAAGGACTCCGGCCGCTCCTCGGCCGAGGTCAAACAGGCGGCGGCGATCGCGAAGCTGTACTCCACCGAGGCCGCGGTGGCAGCGACGCGGGTAGCCACCCAGGTGTTCGGCGGCAACGGCTTCATGGAGGAGTTCCCGGTGGCGCGGTTCTACCGCGACGCCAAGGTCCTCGAGATCGGCGAGGGTACCTCCGAGGTGCAGCGCATGGTCATCGCCCGCGGCTTGGGCCTGCCCGTCACATGAGGACGTATCAGGCCGTCGGCGGGTGGCTCCCGTTGCCATGTGATTGCGCGTTGCAAGCAGGCCATCGCCCGGCAGGAGGACCTGATCGTCACGGCGGCGATCGGTCACTCACTGCACGGACCGCGCTACGCCTCCGGCCAGGTCGCCTGAGCCACCCGCTCGCCCATGGCAGGGTGAGCGCGTGAGCGAGAAGGAGATCCTGGCTGCCCGGGCTGCCACGCTGGGCGCGCCCGAGAAGGCGGCCGCGAAGCTGGCGGCCCAGAACAAGCTCTACGTCCGCGACCGCATCGCGCTGCTCTTCGACGACGACTCGTTCGTCGAGGACGGGCAGCTGGCCAACGCGCTCGCCACCAATGGGGGACTGCCGGCCGACGGCGTGGTCACCGGCCAGGGGCTGGTCGACGGACGTCCCGCGCTCGTCGTCGCGAACGACCCCACGGTCAAGGCCGGATCATGGGGCGCGCGGACGGTCGAGAAGATCATCCGGGTGACCGAACGGGCGCTCACCGAAGAGCTGCCGATCTTCTGGCTCATCGACTCCGCCGGCGCGCGCATTACCGACCAGGTAGCGCTGTTCCCCGGCCGTCGCGGCGCGGGCCGGATCTTCCACAACCAGGTTGCGCTGTCCGGCAAGGTGCCGCAGATCTGCTGCCTGTTCGGCCCGTCCGCCGCCGGCGGCGCCTATATCCCCTCGTTCTGCGACATCGTGATCATGGTCGAGGGCAACGCGTCGATGTACCTCGGTTCACCGCGGATGGCCGAGATGGTCGTGGGGGAGAAGGTCAGCCTCGAGGAGATGGGCGGCGCGCGGATGCACGTCACGGTCTCCGGGTGCGGCGACAACCTCGCCGTCGACGACGAGGATGCGATCGAGCAGGCCAAGCTCTACTTCGGCTACCTGCCGACATGCTGGCGCGAGCAGCCGCCCGAGGTGCTGGCCGCGCCGCCGTCGGTCGAGCTGACCGATGACGCCGTGCCCGCCGAGGAATCCGTGCCGTTCGACGTACACCAGATCATTGACGGGCTGATCGACGCCGACTCGTTCTTCGAGATCAAGCCGCTGTTCGCGGCCGAACTGGTCACCGGCTTCGGCCGCATCGACGGCCGCCCGGTCGGCATCGTGGCGAACAACTCGGCCGTGCGCGGCGGAGTGCTGTTCGTCGACTCGGCCGACAAGGCCGCGCGGTTCATCTGGCTCTGCGACGCGTTCAACATCCCGCTGCTGTATCTGGCTGACGTGCCGGGCTTCATGATCGGCAGCCAAGTCGAGCGACAGGGCATCATCAGGCATGGTGCGAAGATGATCACCGCGGTGGCCGAGGCCACGGTGCCACAAATCTCGGTGATCGTGCGAAAGGCTTACGGCGCCGGGCTTTACGCGATGGCTGGGCCGGGCTTCATGCCGGACGCGTGCATCGCACTGCCGACCGCGAAGATCGCGGTCATGGGACCGCAGGCCGCGGTGAATGCGGTCTACGCCAACAAGATCGAGGAGATCGCCGACCCGGACGAGCGGGCCGCATTCGTCGCCGACAAGCGGGCCGAGTACGAGGAGGACGTCGACCTGTTGCGGCTGGCAGCCGATCTCGTGCTCGACGCGATCATCGAGCCCAGCGAGCTGCGCTCGGAACTGGTGCGGCGCTATGCGGTGCTGGTCGGTAAGTCGCGGCACATCGCGTCGAAGCGGCACGGGGTTCCGCCGACGTGACCGCCGCGAAGGTGATTGACGAGCCCGACGGGCTGCGGGTGCGCGGCAACGCGACGGCCGAGGAGGTGGCGGCTGTCGTGGCCCTGATGTCGCACCGCGACCGCGCCGCCGAGCCGGACCGCTACACCGAATGGCGCCGGACCCGGCTGGCCGCACTGCGAGCGCGGCCAGCCGAGTGACTCGCTGATCGCTCAGCTCGTCGCGATGCCTTCGGCACCAGCCGCGTTCGCCACCGTGACTGATCCGATCGACGTGAGGGAGCCGTCGTGGTTGACGCGGAACTCGTCGACGATGCCGGCCGCGCCGGTTTCGACGTAGAGGAACCGACCGTCGTGGCTGACCGCGGGGTCGACCGTGCCTGCGTCGGTGGTCGTCGAGCCGACGACACTGGGCTGGTTGCTCGCGTGCAGAGTAAGAGTCGTCACGGACGGTCCGCCGGGGTTCGTCGTGAACAGGAACTTGCCGTCACGGATTACCCAGCAGGTCCCGCGTTGGCCAGTGGACACCGTCGACAGCGCAGTCAGCGTGCCGTTGCCGTGCAGGCGCAACGTCGTGACTGCGGCTGGGCCGGCGTCGGCGACCACGACATTCCCGTGCTGGTCGAAGTCAAGCGCGAACGGAACCGCTCCGGCCCGAACGTTGTGCACCGCCGTTCGCGCCGGACCGCCGAGGCGATCAAGACTGAACACATCGACACTGTTGGTATTGGCCTTGGTCGTGACCAGCAGTTGGCGGCCGTTCGGGGAGAACGCGACCTGACCAGGCGTCTGGGTGAAGTTCGTCAGCGACGGGTCGAGACCGAGCGGCCGGTTCCATCGCGGGATCCGGACCAAGTGGTTGCCGAGCACCAGGTAACCCTGGATCGAGCCACCATTCTGAGCGTTGACGACATAGACCACGTCTCCGCGGGCCGCGATGCTGACGGGGAAGGTACCGCCGGAGCGAACGACCTGGCGCAGCCTGAGCTCTGCGCCGTGGGCGGCGAAGACCGACACCGAATTACTTCCCGCATTGGCGACATAGAGCAGATCGTGTCGCCGGTCGTAGGTGAGCGCCCCTTGCGACGCGGTGTGGTCGACGACGGAGTTCGGCAAGATGCCGCCAGTGCCGCCAGTCGCATAGGTTCGCTCGAGTGTGAGGGTGCCATCGGGTGCCTGGCGGTACGCGGCGACGTGGTAGCCGCTCGTCTCGTCGGTCTGGACGAACACGGCATGCTCGGCGTCGTGTCGCTGTGGGTGAGCCGGTGCCGCGCCGGCTGGGGCGCTGAGCAGGCCGGTCGCGGCAGTGGCGGCGGCCGCCAGACAGCCGAGGCGGGTGAGGTTCTTCATGGCTTACTCCTTTGGGGATCTCGAATGACACTGGTTGAGTACGTCTAGCCCGCCGGCGGTTACACGATTGGACCCCGTTACGGGCTGACGTCCTTCTTTCGTAAGGTCATCCGCGCGCCAGCCGACCTACGCTGACGCAATGTGGATGCCATGAATGTGGACACGGACGCGGACCTGCTGGAGCGGCTGCGACAAGGGGACGAGGGTGCGTTCAGTGAACTTGTCCAGCGATACCACCCTCGGCTGATCCGCTTGGCGAGCTCGTTCCTCTCACGCCGCGATCTTGCCGAGGACGTGGCGCAAGAGACGTGGCTCGCGGTGCTGCGTGGCATCGAGCGCTTCGAGGGGCGCTGCGCGCTTCGTACCTGGCTGTTCCAGATATGTGTGAATCGAGCCCGGTCGATCGCCATCCGCGAACAGCGGGTAGTTCCCGTCGACCCCGCATCAGACCTGGGCGCGGACCTGTTCGCCGCGGACGGCTCCCGGGTCGTGCCACCGCAGCCGTGGGCGAACTCGATCGACGACGCCGCCTTGCTCGCCGTAGCGCAGGGCGCGATCCTCGATCTTCCCGATAGTCAGCGGCAGGTGGTGTCTTTGCGCGACGTGGACGGCCTATCGGCGAACGAGGTCTGCCACGTGCTGTCGATCAGCGACGCGAACCAGCGGGTGTTGCTGCATCGCGGGCGGGCGCGAGTCAGGGCCAGCCTCAGGCCAGCGGTGATCCGCGCCGGGCGCCGCTCGTAGAGTCCTGCTGCCACGACGGCCAGCGCGATGACGAGTGCCCAGGCGCCAGCACCCAGGCGGCACTGCCGATCGAGGCCCAGCCGTGCGGTCAGGCTTGATCCCTGCGTGCGCACCTTCCAGCCAGCTGTTCCTCGTCTTGGCACCCCGGCTCACTCGCCGCTCGTAGCCACCTCGACTTCTCGCCTTTCCCGGTGATCACCTTTCGGCCCTCGACCGTTCAGAAGGGTGGGTCGGGATCGGTTTCGCTCGGCTCACCCTGGTCGGTTGGCTCGCCTAGTTCTCGCGTTCGGTCGATCGGATACGCCGCAGGCGGATCGACGTACGTGTGTGCGGTCGGTGAGGTCCATTCGATGGAGCCGTCCCCGAGGCATCTCGGTCGCCAGCCGCCGTCGTGCTTGAGATGATGGTGTCGGCAGCAGATGCTGAGCAGGTTGGGTTCGTTGGTTTCGCCTTTGTGTTCCCAGGGTTTCTCGTGATCGAGCTCGCAGCGGCAGGCTGGTCGTTGGCAGTGCGGGAAGCGGCAGGTGCGGTCTCTCGCGATCACGTGGTCGGCCAGGTCCTTGGGTGGCCGGTATGTGGTGCGGCCGTAGTCGACGAGTTTCCCGATAGGGTCGGTGACCAGGCGGCGCCAGGTGCCGGTCGGGTCGGCGGCGAGCCTGCGGGCCACGGAGGCGGGGATGGGACCGGAGCCGGCCAGTTCACCGGGCTGCTCGTCCAGACCCAGCAGCGTGGACAGCGCCACGCACACGTTCACAGTGGGCCGCATGCCGTGCTCACGAGGCAGCTCACCGGAGCTGGTGCCGTGCAGGGTGTCGATGGCGAGCTGGACCGCGGCGTCGGCGCGGCGCTGATCGGACGTCCTGGGGTCGTCGCTGGTGACCCGTCGGGCGAGGGCGTCGATGGCGGTCATGAAGGTGGTGGCACCGGCGTCAGACAGCAGTATCCAGATCCCGGACATCCCGGCCTCACTCGGCATACGGACCACCCGCCGCTCCGCCATCCCCTTCTCGTGGGCTTGTTCGGCGGTCTGCGGGGCGTACTTGAGCAGGTTGCGTTTGACGCAGCGCCGGAAGCTCGCGAGCGCCTGATCCTGAGCCTTCGGCAGCACCGCCGTCTCCACCTTGCTGGCGGTGACCTGAGCCAACGTCATGGTGGCCTCGGCCAGCGAGCGGGCGTGATGACTGGTGATCTCACCGCGTTCCTGTAGGTCCAGCGTGTCCGGCAGTCGCCCGGTGAGTTCTTTGGCGACCTGTAGCCGGTTCGCGGCATGCCCAGGCGAGAGCCTCAATGCACAGGCGACCTCATCCCGGACCCACTCCTTGTCCAGGTCCCCGGCAGGGGTGCGGACAGTCGGGTACTCGGCCATGATCGCGAGGAACCGATCCTGCAGCGCCTGCGACCAGGCCACCTGCTTGTCCAAGGCCGCCAACGCATCGACCCGGCCTGCGTGCGACATCCGCCGCGGATCAAGCACAGCCAGCGCCTTCACCACGGCAGAACCGGGCGTGACCGATGCAGCCCAGGCGGCGACGTCGTCGGGAAACAGCTCAGCCTCCAAGACCGTCGGAACATAGGGTTCCGGTTCCGGTTCATCCCGCCCGATGTCGTCGTTCATAGGGCTGATTCTAGAGCTTGGGTCTGACAGAGCTGACCCACTTTCTAGTTATCCCAAAGGACAATTCTAAAGATGATCAAGAAAAGGCGACCGGCCGGGCGGCCACCACAAGAAGGCGAGCCGAGAGCGGACCAGGGCACAACGGAACGTCCTCGTCGCTGACCATTTTGCTTTTCGCATTGCAGTGTGAAGTCAGAGTCAGGCCGTCGGGTAGCCCAAATCCCACAGACTGAAGTTCAGCTCCTTCAGCATCTTGCGCAGGACCGGCAACGACAATCCGACCACGTTGTGATGATCGCCCTCGACGCCGTCGATGAACCAACCGCCGAACCCGTCGATGGTGAAAGCGCCGGCCACATTGGAGGGCTCGCCGCTGCTGCAGTAGACCTCGATCTCTTCGTCGGTGATGTCGCTGAAATGCACGGTTGTCGACACCGTCGCGATCGCGATTCGTTCGGCCACGCAGTCGATCAGGCAGTGGCCGGTGTGCAGAATCCCCTTATTCCCGCGCATTCGCTGCCAACGCGCTATCGAGTCTTCGTAGGACGACGGCTTGCCCAGCGCCTCGCCGTCGAGCTCGAGTACCGAGTCGCAGCCCAGGACGAGCGCCTCGCCGGGCAGCTCACCGCGGGCCAGCGCATCCCGCTTGAGTACCTGGCTGACGACGTTCGCCTTGTTGTTCGCGAGGGTTTGCGCGAGCTCCGCGGGCGGCAGGCCTGTCACCGAGGACTCGTCGAAGTTGCTGACAAGTCGCTCCGGCACGACGCCGGCGCGTAGCAGCGTCTCGTAGCGGGCGGGCGAGGCGGAGGCGAGGATGAACCGGATCTTCGCCTCTGGCGGACCCAGGTCGGTCACAGGCCGAGCGATTTCGACACGACGCCCTTCATGATCTCCGTCGAGCCGCCGTAGATGCGGGTGACGCGCGCGTCGGCGTAGGCGCGGGACACGGCGTACTCGGTCATATAGCCGTAGCCGCCGTGCAGTTGCAGGCAGCGGTCGATGATGCGGCCCTGCAGTTCGGTGGTCCACCACTTGGCCTTCGCGGCGTCGGCGGCGTCGAGTTCGCCGTCGTTGAGCCGATCGACGCAGCGGTCGACGAACGCCTGCGCGACGTCGATCTCGGTCGCGATCTCGGCCAGGACGAACTTGGTGTTCTGGAACGAGCCGATCGTGGTGCCGAACGCCTTGCGGTCCTGGACGTAGCGCAGCGTGTTGTCGAAGGCAGCCTGCGATTCGGCCACCGCCGACACCGCGATCGACATGCGCTCCTGCGGCAGCTTCTTCACGAGCTGGGCGAAGCCCTCGCCTTCGGTGCCGAGCAGATTCGCCACCGGCACCCGCACGTCGGTGAATGACAGCTCGGCGGTGTCCTGGCTGTGCAGCCCCAGCTTGTCGAGGTTGCGGCCGCGCTCGAAGCCTTCCATCCCACGCTCGAGGATGAGCAGCGACATGCCGCTGTGTCTGTCACCGTGCTTGTCCTCGCCGGTGCGCACCGCGGTGACCACCAGGTCGGCGTTGATGCCGTTCGTGATGAACGTCTTGGAGCCGTTGACGACATAGTGGTCGCCGTCTCGCTTCGCGTTGGTGCGGATGCCCGTCAGGTCCGAGCCCGCGCCGGGTTCGGTCATCGCGATGGCCGTGATCAGCTCGCCGGAGACGATGCCGGGCAGCCAGCGCTGCTTCTGCTCGTCGTTGCAGTAGCTGAGGAAGTAGGGCAGGCAGGTGTCGTTGTGCAGCGTGATGCCGAGACCGGACCCGGTGATCCCGGCCTGAGCCACCTGCTCGTCAAGGATCTGGTTGAAGCGGAAGTCGTCGACGCCGCCCCCGCCGTACTCCTCGGGCACCTGCATGCCGAGAAAACCGCTCTTGCCGGCCTCGGTGAAAACGTCGCGCGGTGTGATGCCGGCCCGTTCCCACTCCATGTAGTTCGGCACGATCGCTTTGTCGGCGAAGGCGCGGAAGGCCTCGGCAAACGCCTCATGATCGGCGCCATAGTGCTTTCGCTGCATCGTGGGTCTCCCTGGCCTAGCTCGTGGAACCTTCCCGTCTTTGTACCAGCAGGGTGTCTCGAGGACCCGGCCGATAACGTCAGGGGATGGTTTCGGCATCGATGGTCGGCGTGATCGGCGGGTCGGGTTTCTACTCGCTGCTCGACGATGCGGAACAGCATCACGTCCCCACTCCGTACGGCGATCCCAGCGATGTGATCACGGTGGGCACCCTGGGCGGGCGCCAGGTCGCTTTCGTGCCCCGGCACGGCAGCGACCACCGGTTCGCGCCGCACGTGGTGCCCTACCGGGCGAATCTGTGGGCGCTGCGCTCGCTGGGCGTGCGGCAGGTGGTCTCCCTGTCCGCCGTGGGCTCGCTCAAGGCGACGCTGCCGACCGGGACGTTGGTGGTGCCAGACCAGCTCGCCGACCGCACGCACGGCCGGCCGCACACGTATTTCGACGGCGCGGCCGGGGTCGGGCATGTCTCGTTCGCCGATCCGTACTGCCGGGACGGCCGGGCCGCCGCTCTCGGCAACGGCATCGAGGTCTCCGACGGCGGCACGCTCGTGGTCGTCAACGGCCCGCGCTTCTCCTCGCGCGCCGAATCGCTGGAATTCCAGGCGCAGGGGTGGTCGATCATCGGGATGACCGCGATGCCCGAAGCCGGCCTGGCCCGCGAACTCGCGCTCTGTTACACCACGCTCGCGCTCGTCACCGACCTGGACGCCGGCGTCGAGGCGGGGCAGGGCGTCACCCACGCCGAGGTGCTTGCGGCGTTCGCGGCCAACCTGCCGCGGCTGCGTGAGCTGCTCGTCGCGACCGTGGCGGCGCTGCCGGCGCAGCAGGGTGACTGCGGGTGTGCGGACCCGGCCGGGTACCCATCGGGGTTCCAACTGCCGTGAGGTCGGATCGAAATCACTCAAGCGAGTGGGCGCTTAGACAGCGACCGGCAGCCAGACGGTGAAGCGGCAGCCGTCGGCCGTGTTCTCGACGTGGACCGTCCCCGCATGTGCCTCGACGATGCCGCGGGTGATGGCCAGGCCCAACCCGGCGCCGGCGGGATGAACCGCGTGCGGCGTTCGGGCCGGCTCACCGCGAAAGCCCACGTCGAAGACGCGGGCCAGATCGTCGTCCGCGATGCCGCCGCACTGGTCCTCGACGACCACCTCGGCGACCGGTGCAGTGTCGTCGGCGCGCCGCCCGACGAGCACGTCGACGCGACCGTCGGTTGGTGTGTGGCGGATCGCGTTGGCGACGAGGTTCGTCAGCGCCCGGTTGAGCTCGGGGGCGCTACCTGCCACAGTCGCGCTGCCGGCTGTCCGTCCGACGAGGCGGACGCCCTGCGCCGCCGCCAGCGGTTCGAGCGCGGCCATGCAGTCCGAGACCAGGTCGTCGAGCGGTATCGCGCCGACGTCACGCGAGAACGATCCGGCTTGGATCCGGGACAGGTCGAACAGGTCGTCGACCATGCCGCTGAGCCGGTCGACGGCGGTTCGGATCTGTTTGTAGTACAGCTCGGGTTCGTCGACGACGCCGTCCTCCAGGGCCTCGGAGATCGCCCGCAGCCCGGCCAACGGGGTGCGCAGGTCATGACTCACCCAGCTCACCAACTCACGCCGCGCCGACTCGAGCGAACGCTCGCGGGCGCGTGACTCGGCCAGCCCCTGCGCGGTCAGGCGCAGCTCGTGCCGTACCTGCTCGAGCTCGGACGTGAGTCGGCGTCCGTCGTGCGCGGGCACCAGGCCCTGGCCGAGCTCAGCGACCGCGCTACGCAATACCTGTCGGTCCTTCGTCAGCCTGCGTGACGCCGCAGCCGCGCCGACCGCCCCGACGACGCCCGCTGCGGACACCACCACGATGACTGTGACCTGTTGGTTGGCTGGCAGCAGCATCGCCTGGACGAAACCGAAGATCGCGCCGACGGACGCGGCGGTGCCGGTGAGGACGACAGACGCCAGCAGCGCACCCAGCGAGCGGCGCCGCAGGGGCAGGGTTATGAGCCACATCAGGGCGCACGCCCCCGCCGCCCACAGCAGCGCCACCAGCACATTGGGCAGGGTGGGGGTCATGGCAGCTCCAGCCGGTAGCCAATGCCCCACACCGTCTGGATGAGCTTCGGGTTCGTCGGGTCGTCCTCGACCTTCTCGCGCAGGCGCCGGACGTGGACGGTCACGGTGGACTGGTCACCGAACGTCCAGCCCCACACCTCGCGCATCAGCTGCTCGCGATTGAACGCGGTGCCCGGATGGGCCATCAGAAACGCCAGCAGGTCCAGTTCGCGCACGGTCAATGCCAGGTCGGCGCCGTCGCGGGTGGCCCGGCGCGCAGCGGTGTCGACGCTCAGCGATCCGGCTACGAGGACTTCGGCGGGTTGGCGCACCATCGCTGTGCGGCGCAGCACCGAGTCGATGCGCAGCACCAGCTCGCGCGGCGAGAACGGTTTGGTGACGTAGTCGTCGGCGCCGACCTCGAGCCCGGCGATGCGATCCTCGGCTTCGCCGAGCGCGGTGAGCATGATGATCGGCAGGTCCGCGTGGGTCTTGCGGATCCGCCGGCACACCTCGAGGCCATCGACCTGGGGCAGCATCAGATCCAGCACAACCAGATCGGGCGGCCTGTTCGCGACGGCGTCCAGCGCCGCCTGGCCGTCGCTGACCCGTTGGGTCTGGTGCCCGGCCCGTTCGAGGTAGGTCACGACGACCGATGCCACGGTGTCGTCGTCGTCGACAACAAGGACCTCGGGCATGACCCGATCCTAGGTCGTGGCAGTCGTCGTCGAACCCGCTCGGCGATCCTGGTTCCTTGCTCTGTAAGGGTTTGCCACCCGGACCCCGCAGTTGTTCGGTAACGTCCCGCGGGTGCCCGAGCAGCCTGTGCGCCTTGACCATGACGGCCCCCTGGCGATCATCACGATCGACAGCCCGCCGCTGAACCTGTTCGACGAGGCGCTGGTCGCCGCGCTCGGCTATGCGGTCGCGTCGGTCGCCGGCTCCGACGCGCGTGGGCTACTGCTGCGCGCCGAAGGTCGGGCGGTGTCGGCCGGAGTGGACGTCAACGTCTTCGCGGACCTGACGCCGGAGGCCGCCGCGCTGGTGTGGCGCAAGTGGTTCGAGATGATCCACGCGCTCGAGGACCTGCCGATTCCAACCGTGTTCGCGGCGCACGGGCTGTGCCTGACCGCCGCGTTCGAGGTCAGCCTGGCCTGCGACCTGTTGTTGGCCGCGGAATCCGCCCGCTTCGGCCTCGTCGAGATCGTCGTCGGACTGACTCCGTCGATGGGCGGGCCGCAGCGCCTGGCCGAGCGGGCCGGGCCGGCTCGGGCCCGCGAACTCGTCTACACCGGCGAGCTTTACGGCGCGGCCACGCTCGAGCGGTGGAACGTCGTGAACCGGGTGCTGCCCGACGAGGGATTCGCGGACGCGGCCCGCGAGTTCGCGCTGCAGTTGGCGAGCGGACCGACGCGGGCGCACGCCGCGACCAAGGCGATCATCCGCGAACAGATCGAGGTCGGCACGGGTGGCGCGGACGAGATCACCCCCGAGATCAGCGGCCGCCTCTTCGCGACGGAAGACCTCCGCAACGCAGTGGCCTCGTTCCTGCGCGACGGCCCCGGCAAGGCCACCTACACCGGCCGATGACCGATCAGGAACCGCCGACGCTTGCGGTGGCCGAACCGAAGGCGCCGAGGCAGCCCACGGCTTGCTCGCGCAAGATGGCCCGCTGCGTGGGACGCGCAGCCAGGTAGCGCTGGATGCCTGCCGCGGTGATGGCCGTCCAGACCGAGCGGCGATCGTCGGTGCACATGCGGCGCTCGACCAGGCCGTCGCCCTCGAGGCGCGCGATCAGGCGCGACAGTGCGCTCTGGGTCAGGTGGACGTTCTGGCCCAGGTCGTGCATGCGCAGCGATCGATCCGGGGTGGCGGCGTAGAGCTGCTGCAGGACCTCGAAGTCGCTGGCCGAGATGCCGTGCGCCGAGTGCAGTTCGCGGTCGAGCGTGCAGGTGACGCGCTGGTAGCGACCCATGAGCTCGTGCCATGCACGCGCGAGCTCGTCGTCTTCGTTGACCGTCGCCACGCCGCGCACTTTACCACATGCACGTGCACAATATGTTTCCACAAAATAGTCTTGCGCATTAGATGCATATGCATAGACTGGTCGGCATGCCTTCTTCGGATACGGATCTTGCCCGTCCCTCGTCGTCCGTCCTGTCCCCTGTCGTGGCCCGAACAGCCACCGTCGTTCGTGGCACCGCGTGGACGCCCGCGATCTGGGGCCTGCTCATCGTGCTGTGCGGTGCGCTGTTCCTGGACGGGCTCGACATCTCGATGGTCGGGGTCGCGCTCCCGTCCATCGGTGCGGACCTGCACCTGGCGCCCGGATCGTTGCAGTGGATCGTCAGCGGCTATGTACTCGGCTACGGCGGGCTGCTGCTCCTCGGCGGGCGCGCCTCGGACCTGCTCGGCCGGCGCTCGGTCTTCCTGGCCGCGGTTGCGGTCTTCGGTGTCGCGTCGGTCGTGAGTGCGTTCCTCAGCAACGACACGGCACTGATCGCGCTGCGGTTCGTCAAAGGCGCGGCGGCCGCGTTCACGGTGCCGGCTGGGCTGTCGATCATCACGACGACGTTCGCTGAAGGGCCCGCGCGTAACCGAGCCTTGAGCATCTACACCGTCTGCGGTGCCAGCGGCTTCTCCTCCGGCCTGATCTTCGGCGGTCTGCTGACCGAACTCGGCTGGCGCGCGACGTTCCTGCTGCCCGGGCCGGTGGCGATCGCGTTGGTCGTGGCCGGTCTGCGGGTCATCCCGCGTGCTGAGCGGCAGCAGGCATCGCTCGGGCATTTCGATCTGGCCGGGGCGTTCACCAGCACGTCGGCGCTGCTCGTGTTGGTCTACTCCGTGGTCGAGGCGCCGAGCCGTGGCTGGGGTTCGCCGACGACGATCGGTCTGCTCGTCCTCAGCGTCGCCTTGATCGCCTCGTTCATCGCGATCGAGCTGCGGCACCCGCGACCCCTGATCCGCCTGGGCATCCTGCGGTCCGGTTCGCTGGTCCACGCCAACCTGGTCGGTGCGGTGATGTTCGGCGGCTACGTGTCCTTCCAGTTCGTCGTGACCCTGTACCTGCAGAACTCGCTGGGCTGGTCGCCGCTGGCCATGGCGCTGGGCTTCCTGCCCGCCGGGCTGATCGTGGTCGCGAGTGCCACCAAGATGGGCGGGTTGCTGGAGCGGTTCGACACCGCAGTCCTGATCCTGTTCGGGCTCGGTGCGCTGTTGGCCGGCTACGCCTTGTTCCTGCGGGTCAGCCCGTCGATGTCTTACGCCAACTTCCTGCTGCCGACGATGGTGCTGCTCGGCGTCGGCTTCGCCCTGTGCTTCCCGTCGGTGAACGCGCAGGCAACTGCCGGCGTCGAAGATCACGAGCAGGGGCTGGCGTCGGGACTGGTGAACACCAGCATCCAGATCGGCGGTGCCGTGGTCCTCGCGGTGATCACGGCGATCCTGGGCTCAGGCGGTGGCGGGTCGATCCGGCACGGCGAACTGCTGCCCGGCATGACGACGGCCATCGCCGTGGTCGTCGGGGTCTCGGTGCTGGGGCTGCTGATGACGCTCGTACGGGTGACGCCGTGGTCGCGGCTGCGCAGTCCAGCGGATCGGGTGCCGGCTGAGCTCGTGCTTGCCGGCGACGAGGCCGCCGTGCTGTGCGAAGCGCGCTGATGGGTCAGCGGATGGAGGCGCGCCAGGCTCCGGGGCCGGCCAGCCACGGGCGGCGATGGCATGCGGCCGGGTCGTTCCAGCGGCCGAGGCGCGATTGATTCCCGCGGTCGCTGGCGCCCAATGCGCCGGCAGCCGACGCGGCGGTGACGACGGCGGTGACCACGGCCAGTTCCTCGGGCGTCGGCGTGCCCCGGACGATTCGCAGCGTGGGTGGCTCGGTCACAGCGGGATGTTCCCGTGCTTCTTCGGCGGCAGCGACTCGCGCTTGTTGCGCAGCATCCGCAGCGACTTCACCACGTGCGAGCGGGTGTGCGAGGGCGGGATCACCGAGTCGATGTAGCCGCGCTCGGCCGCCACGTAGGGGTTGACCAGGGTGTCCTCGTACTCGGTGACCAGCTTCGCCCGCAATGCTTCAGGATCGTCGGCCTGCGCAATTGCCTTGCGGTGCAGGATGTTCGCCGCACCCTGCGCGCCCATCACGGCGATCTGCGCGGACGGCCACGCCACGTTGATGTCTGCGCCCAGGTGCTTGGACCCCATGACGTCGTACGCGCCGCCGAAGGCCTTGCGGGTGACGATCGTGATCAGTGGGACGGTGGCCTCGGCGT
>JAOPWD010000240.1 GCA_025965875.1 Pseudonocardiales bacterium | reverse complement strand
TCAACCAGCGCATCATCAATCGGATCCTGCCCGACCGTTCGGGTCGAGAGTCGGCGTCGCGGTCTTGATCGCCACTCCCCACAGGCCACCTCCGGTGACCTTCTTTGCGGCGAACCAGGCGCTTGGGCGGGCCCGCTTGATAAAGGTCCGAAAGCCGAGACTGTGGTCGATGTCATCGACCACAACCACCCCGCCCGGCCGCACGACCGCCCAGGCCGAGTCGAGCTCGAAGCGCAGGTTGCGTCCGGTATGCAGGCTGTCGTGGACGAAGAGGTCGAGCTGCGGGAGGTTGGCGAGCAGGCGTGGGAGCCGGTCTCGACTCGTCCCCGCGACGTATGTCCAGCGGGATCGCAGATCCTCGGGGACGGCCATGCCGATCTCGGAGTGCAGCGCCGGATCGACGGCCGGGAGATCGACGCTCCACAGCTGACCGCTCCCACCGCGTTCCAGGCCTTCGAGGATGACCCGGCTGGTGACCCCGTGCGCGACACCGGTCTCGACCACCGTGACGGGGTGCAGGTGGGCCACGATGCACCAGATGGCCTGGGCCTGCGCTCGGTCGCAATCGCTCCACCCGGCGTACGAGGCCAGCCCGATACGCACACCCGAGGCGGACAGACCGGTGACGACCTCGTCCCACACCTCATCAAACGATGCGGCGGCTTGGCATGGCCACGCCGCATCGATCGCCTCGTGCAGCGGTCGCGCCGCGTCATCGACGGCCCCGTACAGCTCGCTTTGGGGAACTCCGAGCGCAGCCAAGTCCCGCAGGTCCCGACGCCTGTCGATCCGCCCACGAACGCGCTCGACCCCCTGGCGAGGATGCCGCAGCATCGTCTGTGACGCCCTCACGGTGTAGCCGAGCCCCATCGGTCATCATCCCTAGATCAATAGCGGGCCGCTCAGCGACAATGTACTGCCCGCTACCTCTCCGGTGTCCGGCGCGATCCCTCTGATGGGCTTCTGCTCTTATAAAACATCGCCCAGCAGATAAGGGCCGCCTACTCGGCACTGCAACCGGGCGGGCACCTGCCTGTGGACGACGAACGTGACAGCTGGACCAGCCGTCATTCCTGCTGGCGCTCCCATTCCGAACGGCTGAGTGCGGTTTCGACGTCGCCGTGCTCGTCGCCGGGTTTCGGGTCGGGCCAGTCCTGACGGAAGGTGCGGATGTAGCGCAGTCCGCACCTTTCCATCACCCGGCGCGACGGGACATGTACCGCCATCGTCTCGGCGTGCACCGTGCACATCCCGAGTTCGGGAAATGCCTTGGCGATCAGGGCAGTGAGCCTTCCGTGGCCTAGCCGCGTCCCCACGCGTCACGGCGCGAGCGGTAGCCGAGTTCGACCTCATCGGGGCCGTCATCGCCAGCGGGGCGAAGGTGGAACCAGCCGATGAACCGGCCGGTCGATTGTTCCACCGCGGCCCAAAATCCGAAGCCGCCATAACGGCGGTGGTAATCCAGGGACGCCGGCAGGACGTCGTTGACGATCTCGACGCGGGAGGTGGCCCGACCGCCGGTTATGTAGTGCATGACCTCCGAATCGCTGTCGAGTTCGACGAGCAGATCCACATCGTCCGGGGTGAATCGGCCCAGCAGCAGGCGATCGCTCTGCAGGAACACATCCGTCTTTCCATCCATCCGGCCTCCCGGACGCATACGCGGCGTTGGTGGGCGGCTCCGGGGGGGTCCCCCGCCCGCGCTCACGGCTAGGCTTCAATGATTGACCAGGACGTCATTTCCGTGTAAGGCTAAATGTCATAGGCAGGGCATCGAAACTCGCTGCTGAAGCCTCGCCGCACGATGAGGACCGCGCTGGCCGCCAGTCAGCAGCCTGTGGATTCGGGGGATCTATGGACCTTGCTCCTTCAGATTGTCCGGCAGCGGTTGGCGAAACGACGTCCGTGCCCAACGCCACACTGCCGGGCTGGCTCTGAGCCGTCATGGCAAGCAGCTTCCGGTTTGGTCGTCGCCTGGGAAAGGCCGTACGCGCGACGACTGTCCTGCCGGAACAGAAGATCCGGTCCGCCTTCGGTGACCCACCCGCGGCGGCTCGCGCTAGCGCGCGCGGCGCAGGTCCGGGCTCGTCCGAGTCACCGTCGCTCGAGGGCGAGCCGCCCGTCCTGCCCAGCACGCCGGCTGAGCCCGACAGTTCGAACGCGGCCGCCGATAGGTCACCGAAGGATGAGCATCTCGCCGGCGGGCTCAAGCAGCTGTTGCAAGAAAGCGATGCGCTCGAGACGCTCCTGCGCGACAGTGTCGAGGGAAGACCCGCCCAAGCGTCGAACGGGTCACGCCGCTTCCAGCTAGGCCCTTGGCAGAGTTCTCATCGACGGCTGTGGCTGGCGGCCGGTGCCGCTTTGGTCGCTGCGGGGCTGGTCGTGAACGTTGTCGCCCTCCTGCACGTGACCGACTCGTCGTCGGAAAACGCTCAGGTCGTCGCCGGGGCCAACGCACCCGAAATCAACGCGGCCGCAGCGTGGGTCGGCCGGGAGCTAGCACGCGATGCCAAGATCATCACCGATCCTGTCATGCGAGCGGCCCTGACCGCCGACCGGTTCGTGCATATCCAGACCTCGGCTGCCACGCCCGCGGGCAGCGCGCGCGCCCAGGACGTGCCCACTTTCGACTACGTCGTATCCACGGCCGCCCTGCGTGCCACGGCCAGATCCGGCGACCCGGTTGACCGTGCGCTGAATTCATCGCTGCCGATTGCGGTGTTCGGCTCGGGAGCACACCAAGTCGTCGTGCGGCAGGTCTCGACCATGTCC
>JAOPWD010000231.1 GCA_025965875.1 Pseudonocardiales bacterium | reverse complement strand
GCATACAGGCCAGTTTTTCCGGGGCCTCCAGGCCAAGAGGCCCCGTTTACGGGCGTCGTTTTGCCTCGTGGCACCAGCGACAACTGGCATACCCAACACTGAGCAAGATCGGGACGTCGCGGCGCTTGGCCTCGGCGAACGCCTCGTCGCACCAGGGCCACCAATGCACCGGATTCTGTGCGTGTTGCTGCAGGTACGGGCTCATCGAGCCCACGAGGCGGTTCACCATCACCATGGTGTCAGCCCTGCTCGTGATACACGAAAGTGATACACAGCCGTCTTGTCACTGGTGGCGGCCCTGGCGTGTCTCACCTCGCGGGAGGTGCCGGTTTCAGGGCGGTCCAGTCGACCGGTCTGCCACCGGCCGCCCGTGGCACGCACGTCGCTCTCGGGTTTCAATGTCGTGTGCCGACGAAAGTGTCGGAGCGTTGGACTAGCTTTCTCAGACGAGATCGACTACGGAGGGGCGCCCGTTTGACCGAGCCGTACGCGCGCTTGGCGGATGCCGCAATTGCGCTCGAGAACCCCAGCCTGTCGCTCCTTCGGCAGAAGATGGCGCCGGCAGTCCTGGCGACACTCACGCCTGTCTTCGAATCGGGGCAGTCGAGCATCCCGGTGGATGAGTTTCACGCTCGCGCAGCGCAGGTTTTCGCTGCCGTGCGCGATCGCGACGCACAGTTCTCCATCGATGACCGCTTGTCGTTCACCGGCTTGCTCACCTCGGTGGCCCGTCAGGGTGGACCGCTGGTGCCCGGCGGCTCGATCGCCGAGCGTCGGGGCAGATGTTGGTCGGGTCGAATCGTGGCTAGCGATTCGGCCCGGTGATCCGGCGCAGTTCGGCCTCAGTCAGGGGTTTCTCGGTCAGCTTGCTTGCGAACTGGTCGGTGGCGACCGGCCGTAGTCCGGCGATCAACACCTCCAGGTGTCTGCGCCAAGCTGTAGGGGCCTCGGTTCGGGTGGTTTCGATGACTCCGCGGACTGACCAGAACACCATCGTGATGTCGGTGCTGGTGATCTCGCTGCGGACCCGCCGTTGTGCTTGGGCCGAGTGCAGGAGTTCGACCACCCGGGTGCGGAATTCTTCGATCGCGTCCCGGCCAGCCTCGGAATGGTCCCACAGCCGTTGCAGGCATCCCGACCGAGCGGCCTGTAGTTCGGCTGCCGTGACCAGCAGTTCCTCCAGTCCGGTGCCGTCGGTGCGGGTCGCGGCACTGCGCGCCAGATCGCGTAGATCCTCGCGGATGCCGCCGACGAGGGCGTCGATGAGGGCCTGCTTGCTGGGAAAGCGCCGGTAGAGGGTGCCCATCCCGACGCCGGCGACGCGGGCGACTTCTTCGACCCCGGCGTCCATGCCGTGCTCGGCGAACACCATGGCCGCCGCGGTGAGCAGCCGTTCGCGGTTCTCCGCGGCGTCGCGGCGCAGCGGCTTGTCGGTCACCGACGCGGGGGCAAGACTCGTCATGGCGTGCTCATTCTGATTCGTCGCCGACAATGGAGCCGGCGGCCACCAGGGCCAGTTCGGCGTGGGCCATGCCGGCCTGTTGCTGCTGGTGGGCGTCGCGCTCGGTTCGCAGTCTGGGGATCAGCAGGCCGGCCAGTGCGGCAAGCACGGCTATCACGGCGAGCATCGCGAAACCGGCCGTGTAGCCGGCCTGTTTGGGCAGACCGCTTGCCGGTGCACCAGAGGTGATGATGCTGGCCATCACCGCGGCGCCCAGGGCGCCGCCGATCGTCCTGATATTGGCGTTCATGCCGCTGGCCACACCGGTCTGAGTCGAGGCCACCGCATCGACGATGATGTTCGACATCGCGGAGAAGGCGAGCCCGAAACCGGCACCCAGCAGCGACATCGCGATGACGATCTCCCATATCGCGGTATGGGCGAAGGCCAGGATCAGGAATGGCGGGACGCTGAGCGCCGATCCCGTGATCAACACCGCCCTGGCGCCGAGCCTGGCCGACAACGGGCCCGACCACGTCCCGAAGACGAACATCGTCACCGCCATCGGTAGGACGATCAGACCGGATTCGGTGACGCTGGCACTGAATCCGTACCCGGCGGTGGAGGGTGTCTGCAGGAACTCGGGGAGAAACGCGAAGATCGAGTACATCGCGACACCGAAGAGCAGGGCCACGAGGTTCGTCGTCCACACCGCGGGAATGCGCATCATCTTCATGTCGATCAACGGCTGCGCCGACCGTAGTTCCACCGCAACCCAGGCTGCGCCGATCACAACAGCGGTGCTCAGCAAACCCAGAACCGAGGTTGAGCCCCAGCCCCAGCTCGGCGCCTGACTCACCGCGACCAACAGGGCCACGAGCCAGCCCGAGAGCAGCACCGCGGCCGTCCAGCGGATTCTCCCCGGAGTGCGCACGGCGGACTCGGGAACGAACAAGTAAGTGGCCAGCGCCGCAGCGGCAACGACGACCCCGGGGATCCAGAACAGCCAGTGATAGTCCAGGGCATTGACGATCGGGCCGGCCAGCACCAGCCCGAGTCCGCCACCGACTGCCAGCAGAGCGGCGATCACACCGACCGCCCCGGCGACCCTCTCCCGCGGGAACTCATCGCGGATGATGCCGAAGGCCAGCGGGATGACACCACCACCGACACCCTGGATCACCCGGGCCACGATCATCACACTGATCGAGGTCGCGACCGCAGCAAGGATCGATCCGGCCACCAGGGCCACCAACACCGCGACGAGGACCCGCTTCTTGCCCACCATGTCCCCGACCCGCCCGAGGATCGGGGTGAACACCGAAGCCGAAAGCAGGTAGGCCGTCAACACCCAGGTAACAGTGTTCTGGCCGGTGTGCAAGTCGGTTTCCAGCAACGGCAACACCGGCGTGACCAGCGACTGCAGCAAGGAGAAGGCCATCGTCGCGACAGCCAGCACCACGAACGTGAGCTGGTAGTGCGAGCGCCTCGCAGAAGATGACACGTGGACGACTCCGATGCGAAACATAACCGGAGCAGTCGCTCCGGAAGCTCCTGCCAACCTATCCGACGAAGCGGAGCCCGAACTCCATATATCCGGAGATGCGGTCTGGATCACAAAGCGGGTCACGATGGACCGGCTCCGCCGTTCGGTCATGCTTTGACTGCGCCTTGTGCGGGCATGATTCCTTGGCAGTGAGGAGACAGCGGGGTACGTTTCGGCACCAGGGGTCGGCATGGCTGATTTCTCGATTGACATTTCGGAAGACGGACCGCGGTGTGTGCTGGCGCTCACTGGCGGCGTCGATCTCGCAGCGGGCGACCAACTGATCGCGACGGCCGTCCGTAGTGCAACCGAGACCGATGCCTCGTGCCTGGTCATCGACTTCGCTGCCGTCTCCTTCATCGACTCGGCCGGGCTGGGGGCGCTGGCCGAAATCCGCGACGCGGTCAACCGGATCGGCAAATATGTCGCACTATGGAACGTATCGGGGCAGGTCAGGGGACTACTCGCGACCAGCACCTTGGACCAAGTCTTTCCGGTATATCGCCTGTGACCCGCTGCCTCTCGACATCAAGCGGTGCCAATCGGATGGTCCGGGTTCTCGGTCGGGCCGTGGGATGCTCGCCCCGGGTCGGCGTCCGTCTGTGCCGCCGCGAGCCATGCCGGCGCCACCAGTTCTACCCGTCCGTTGGTGAAGTGGATCTCCAACTCCCCGACGGGAGTGGACGCCACCACCAGACCAAGCGTTCCCTTTGGGACGCGAGGTC
>JAOPWD010000202.1 GCA_025965875.1 Pseudonocardiales bacterium | reverse complement strand
GGGTTGAGGCGGGGCACAGTCATGCGAGGCCCGGGTGAGCAAGATACTCAGCGCCCGGATGCCTGCGTCGAGGCGCAAACTTCGCACTCGGCGTCGTGATCTTCGCGTGCGAGCAACAAATGATCATCAAATTACGCTGGGCGAGCTCGTCGCGACCCCTGATCGGTACCGCGCGCGTCGAACACGTGACCAGCGATCGACTTCCGGGACGAGCCTGATCTCGCAGGGGTCGCTGTGGCCGCGGTCTCGTAATGGCTGGGGCACTCGAGCCCGGAGATCACCTGGCGTGTGTACTCATACTTGATGGCCAACGACCAAGAGGTCGGGCGGGCGCGGATGACGACGATGGCCAAGGTGGTTCCTGATGTGTACGCAGCGTGTACCGACGCCCGCACAAGGACCCTCTGATGCCCAAGACACGGGGCTTGCGTTACAGGCAGTGCTGTTCGATATGGACGGAACGCTGGTCGACACCGAGCCGTACTGGATCGCGGCCGAGTACGCGCTCGTCGAGTCTTTCGGCGGCACCTGGAACGACACACACGCACACGCGCTCGTGGGTAACGCGCTGCTCGTCTCGGCCGAGTACATCCGCGAACACGGCGGCGTCGACCTCGACCCGCCGGTGATCGTCGAGCGGCTGCTCGACGACGTCGTCCTGGCGGCGGTGCGCGAGATGCCGTGGCAGCCGGGTGCATTGGAACTGGTGCAGGAGCTGCGTGATCACACTGTTCCCTGCGCGGTGGTGACGATGTCCTACGAGCGGCTCGCCCGGACGCTCACCGACCAGCTGGCGCCGGGAACGTTCACCACCGTGGTCACCGGCGACGAATTGCGCGACGGCAAGCCGCACCCGGAGGCGTACCTGACGGCGGCGGCGCGGCTGGGTGTCGACCCCGCCTACTGCGTGGCCATCGAGGATTCGCCGACCGGGATCGCCTCGGCTGAAGCGGCGGGCTGCATTGTCGTCGCGGTGCCGCACACCGTGCCGATCGAGCCAGGGCCGCTGCGCACGGTCGTCGGGTCGCTGACCGACCTGAGCGTCGCCCGCCTGGACGCGCTGGTACGCGAACGGGCGATCAGGACGGCGTGATTACGGCCGTTGTGGGTGCCCGGCGGTCTTGGTCGATCGCCGCAAGGGCATCGCTCGGGAACGGCGGCGGGGTGCCGCCCCAAGCCGGGCAGAGCGCCTTGTAGTCGCACCAGTCGCACAGCTTGCTCGGACTCGGGCGAAAGTCGCCGGCCGCCGTGGCTCGCTCGATCGCGGCCCAGATGGCGCGCAGGGTGCGCTCGAAGCGCTCTAGCTCGTCGGCGTCGGGCGAGTAGGTCAGGGTGTCGGTGTCGGCCAGGTAGATCAGCCGCAGCTGGCGAGGCACCACGCCGCGGGTACGCCACAGCACCAGTGCGTAGAACTTCATCTGGAACAGCGCCTTGGCCTCGAACGCCTCCCGCGGAGTGGCGCCGGTCTTGTAGTCGACGACTCGGATGTCACCGCCGGCAGTGACATCGAGCCGGTCGACGTAGCCCCTCAGGCGCAGGCCGTCGATCACGATCTCGACCAACTGCTCGCGGGCCTCGGGTTCGAGGCGGGACGGGTCCTCCAGGGCGAAGTAATTGGCCAGCAACCCCGACGCGCTGTCGAGCCACTCGGCCAGCTCGCTGCCGTCGGCGTCGGCGGCGAACAGAGTGGCCGTCTCGGGCGCCTGCTCCAGTACCCGCTGCCACGCGCCGGGCAGCAGGTCGCGCGCCGCAGCGAGCGTACGTCCGGCCGCGGGCAGGTCGAAGAGTTCTTCGAGCACGGCGTGCACCACGGTGCCGCGGGTGGCCACCTTGGACGGAACCTGGGGCAGGCGATCGATGGAACGGAACCGGTACAGCAGCGGACAGGTCTTGAAATCTGCTGCCCGGGAGGGCGACAGGGACCCGAGAACCGGGGCAGGTAGTTCGACGGTCTCGCTCATAACCCAAGCCTAGTTCGGCACCCCGACACTTCCGGGACCTACAGCCAGTGCAGGCGGCCCAGTGGCCAAACGATCAGAAAGGCCCGGCCGATGACCGCTGAGTCGGGGATCGCACCGAACCGCCGGCTGTCCGACGAATCGCAGCGGTTGTCGCCCATGACGTAGGCCTCGCCGTCGGGCACGGTCACCGGCTTCGTCGGGAAGTTCGTGGTGCCGCTCTGACACGCCTTGTCGAGATACGGCTCTTCCAGGGCGAGCCCGTCGACATAGACGATCCCGTTTCGAGCGGACAGCTTGTCGCCCGGCAGCCCGATCACCCGTTTGATCAGCACCTGCTCCGTTACCTGCCAGGCCTTGGGGCGATGGAACACGACGACGTCACCGCGGTGGATGTCGTGCATCTTGTACGACAGCTTGTCGACGAGCACGTGGTCGTTGTTGCAGCCGGTGCAGCCGTGCAGGGTGGGCTCCATCGACGCGGACGGGATGTAGTACGGCGCGATCACATAAGTGCGCAGCAGCGTCGCGATCACTGCCGCGATAACGACGACGACAAGAAGGCGGGCGGCCCCCCGCACTGTGACCCGGTGCCGCTTGGCGACAGGCGGCGTGGGTCCGTCGGCGTCGATGTCGGCCGCCGGCACGTTCCGCTGGGCGAACGCGGTGCCGGTGACGAGCGGGGAGGACGTTGCCGCGGTTTCATCGCGCTCGCGGGCGATGCCCGCAGGTCGGGGCCCGGACGGGCGCACGAACGCAGCCGCCCGGCGCTGCTGTGGCACGTCGCCGTCGTCGTCATCGTCTTCCGGGAAGTCGTACGCCTCGGAGGCGAGGGCGCGAGCCATGGCGGCGGCGTTCGCAGCGGCCAATCGCCTCGGCAGGTCGGTCCCGGGGCCGACCGGGGGATGCTCGGCCGCCCCGGCCGCTGCCGCGGGCTCAGGCTTCGGCTCGGACAGTGGCTGCGGCTCCGGCACTGGCAGCGGCACGGGCACCGGCTGTTCGGCTACTGGTTCTGGCTCGGGCCGGTTGGCGCGGGCTGGAACGGCGGGTTCCACATCGGGTAGCAAGCGCCACGGCGGCAAGCCGTGCTGTTCCGGCGCGCGTACCCGGTCGTCCTCGTCTCCCGGCGCCGTCTCTTCGGTCGACGGCTCCCGTTGTTGCGGCTGCTCGGCCGGAGCCAGCAGCCAGCCGAGGGTGCGCCGGGACCAACCGGTCCGGGCGCCCTCATCCCCTTCGACGGCAGCGTCGACATCGATGTGCTCGGGGGCATCATGCTGTTCGTCCGCACCGAGGCGTGAGTCGCCGTCGGCCAGGTCCGGGTCGTCAGCCGGGCGCTCGACGGCTGGCGCGCTCACGACCTCCGGGGTGCGAAAGGACTCGAACGGCGACACCGGCCCCGACTGCGGAGCACCGGGTTGGCCCGGGGCCGCCGCGTGCCGGGCAGCCTCGGCCGTGGCGCCGTCGGAATGGACCGCCGCGGGCCGCCGGCGCCCGAGCCGACCACGCTTGCGCGCGGCCGGCTCGATCTCGGGATCGGCAGCCACGGTCGACTCCCGCAGCCCGGACAGCGCAGTCCGATGGGCGAGCAGTGCCTCGCGTTCGGCCATCAGGGCAGCTCGCTCGGCGATCAAGGCCGCACGTTCGCGGGCCCAGTGCTCCTGCAGCACTCGCGCCGGCTGCGGCGGGGACGTGCTGTCATCGACTGACTCGATGGCCGGTCCCGCGGCGGCCGGCTCCGGCTGGTCGGGCTCGGTCTTTACGGCGCGGCGCAGCCATGGCCGGACCGGCTGCAGTTGCGTGCCGCTCGCCGGGTCATGGGGCGGCGGGGGACCGGTGGCACCCGGGAGCGCGGCTGGCCGAGACAGCCACGGCCGGGCCGGACCGAGGTTTCTGGAGTTGCCCGGTTGGTCGCCGTTCTCGACGCCGTCGTCGGACTCGTCAGGTTCGAAGCTGATCGCTTCGCCGGTCAGCCACGGCCGGGCCGGTTCGAGCGAACGCGGGGCTGCCGCGTCGGCGCCGGGATCGCCGTCCTGGCCGTTGCGGCCGAATCGGTCCCGTTTGGGCGGGGGAGCGGCTGCACGTCGCGAAGCCACCTGCGCCTCGATCCGCGCACGAAGCTCGTCGTCGTCGCCCACGCGGGTACGGTAACTCGTTTCGATATAGCAGGAGCCGTAGGATCGCCGTAGTGACCAGTCGGCGACCTGTGCGAGCTCCGGTGCGTATGTTGCCCGTGGGTCGTTTCTTCGGGGTACCGATCTTCTTCGCCCCGTCTTGGTTGCTGATCGGGGCGCTACTCACTGTCTACTACGCACCAATCGTGACTGACGCCGTGCCGGACACCAGCGCCAGCACCGCGTACCTGTTGTCGGCGGTGTTCGCCGTGCTCTTCGCCTGCTGCGTCCTCGCCCACGAACTCGGCCATACCGCGGTCAGCCTGGCGCTGGGCAACCCGGTGCGCCGGGTGGTGATCTTCCTGCTCGGCGGGGTGTCTGAACTCGAGCGCGACCCGAGCCGACCGCGCGACGAGTTCCTGGTGGCCGCCGCCGGGCCGCTGGTGTCATTGCTGATCGCCGGCGCCGCCACCGTGGGCTATCAGTTCGTCGACGGAGCCACGCTGCCCGGGGTTCTGCTCGCCCTGCTGATCTGGAGCAACCTCGTCGTCGCCGTCTTCAATCTCCTGCCCGGCCTGCCGCTGGACGGTGGCCGGCTGCTGCGCGCGGCCGTGTGGGCAATCGGGCCGTCGCGGCTAGCGGCGACCCGGGCTGCGGCGTGGGCAGGTCGCTGCCAGGCCGTGCTGGTCGGCGTGTCCGGTCTCGTCATCGACCGGTCGTCATGGGGTCTCACGGCCGGCCTGTTGAGCATCGCGCTGGCTGTATATCTCTGGTTCGGCGCCACGCAATCGCTCAAGGTGGGCGAGCTGATGGACCGGCTGCCCAACGTCAGCCTCGAGTCGCTGCTGCGGCCCGGCCTGCTCGTCCCGTCGGATCTGTCCGTCGCCGAGGCGTTGCGCCGGGTCTGGTCCGGCAACGCACGAGGTCTCGTGCTCGTCGATACCGCCGACCAGCCGCGGGCGATCGTCGACGAGGAGCTCATCGGTGCCGTGCCGCCCGAGCGCCGCGCGTGGACCCAGCTCTCCGAGGTAGCCCGGCCGCTCGAGCCCGGCCTGATCCTGCGTGCCGGATTGGCGGGCGAGGACCTGCTGTCCGCGGTGCGCGCCACCCCCGCGCACGAGTATCTCGTCGTGCACGAAGATGGCACTCCGGCGGGCATCCTGGCCGTGGCCGACCTGGCGGCGAAGCTGCAAGGGGCGACGTGAGTGATCCCGGGTCGGGGCCGTTCCAGGCGGGGGAGCGGGTGCAGCTCACCGACCCCAAGGGCCGGCTGCACACGGTCACGCTGGAGAAGGGCAAGCAGTTCCACACGCATCGCGGTGCGATCGAGCACGACGCCCTGATCGGCTCGCCAGAGGGCAGCGTCGTGTCCTCGACTGCGGGCACTCAATACCTCGCGTTGCGTCCGCTGCTCACCGACTTTGTCCTGTCGATGCCCCGCGGCGCGGCGGTCATCTACCCGAAGGACGCCGCCCAGATCGTCGCGATGGGCGACATCTTCCCGGGTGCCACCGTGCTCGAGGCAGGCGCCGGTTCCGGCTCGCTCACCTGTTCGCTGCTGCGCGCGGTCGGCCCGACCGGGCAGGTCATCTCCTACGAACTACGCGACGATCACGCCGAGGTCGCGGTCCGCAACGTCGAGACGTTCTTCGTCGAACGCCCGCCCAACTGGGACCTTCGCCTCGGCGATGCGGCCGAGCATCCGGCAGAAGAAGCGGTCGACCGGGTGATCCTCGACATGTTGAGTCCGTGGGAGGTGCTGCCCGCCGTCGCGCAGGCACTGCGCCCGGGCGGGGTTTTCATCGGCTATGTCGCCACGACGACCCAGCTGTCCCGCTTGGTCGAGGCGTTACGGGCCCACGGCGGCTTCAACGAGCCGTCGGCGTGGGAGTCGTTCGTGCGCGGCTGGCACGTCCTGGGGCTGGCCGTACGCCCGGACCATCGCATGATCGGGCACACGGCGTTCCTGGTGACCGCCCGCCGCCTGGCCCCTGGCGTGAGCGCACCCGCCCGGCAACGGCGCTCGGCCAAGTCCGTCACCTCACCCGAAGCCGAGCCCAGAGACGCCGACGAGCCGTTCCGTCCAGCCCTGCCCTAGTTGGCAGCGGGACCGGCGACCTCGACGTGGTCTGTGGCCCGCACCACATGGATGCAGTCGCCAGGGCACTCCTCCGCGGAGTTGATCACGTCCAGGCGCAGGTTTTGAGGCACATCGACCCGGGCACCGGGAGCCGCGAGCAGAGCCCCCGAGCTGTCCTTCACGTAGGCCAGGCCGTCGATGTCGAACTCGAAGACCTCAGGGGCGTACTGAACGCACAGCCCATCGCCCGTGCACAGGTCCTGCTCGATCCAGACGTGCAATGGCTCACTCACGTGTTCGCCCGCTCCTCGACATCGACCCAGTTTGACGTACCCCCTAGAGGGTAGTTCCCCAGTTCGAGTCGCCCGCGTGTGTAGGGTGAGGAATCGCGAAGTCTCCGCGACATTTGGAGGTGGCCGCATGGCTCACGAGCCCCGCGAACCGCAGAATGGTCCGCGGTCGCGCGATCATGAGAACGACGCAGATGAACGTCGCCGCGCGGCCTTCCTCGAGCAGGAACTCGAGTTGCTGCGGTCCAAAGCAGCCGATTCCCCGCGACACATCCGACTGCTCGAAGATCGCCTGGCCGAGACCCAGGCGCGGGTTGCCGCGCTCAACGACCGAAACGAACGCCTGGCCGAGACCCTGCGTGAGGCTCGCGACCAGATGGTGTCGCTCAAGGAGGAGATCGACCGGCTGGCCCAGCCGCCGAGTGGCTACGGCGTTTTCCTCGAGGCGTTCGAGGACGGCACCGTCGACATCTTCACCTCTGGCCGCAAGCTGCGGGTCGCCGTCTCACCCGAAGTCACCGTCGAGACGTTGACCCACGGCCAGGAGGTCATGCTCAACGAGGCCATGAACGTCGTCGCGGCACGCGGCAACGAGCGGGTCGGCGACGTTGTGATGCTCAAGGAGATCCTCGAGGGCGGCGACCGCGCGCTCGTCATCGGCCACACGGACGAGGAACGCGTCGTCCACCTCGCCGACGTGCTGCGCAACAACCCGCTGCGCATCGGCGATTCGTTGCTGCTGGAGACCCGGTCTGCCTACGCCTACGAGCGCATCCCCAAGAGCGAGGTCGAGGAGTTGATCCTCGAGGAGGTCCCCGACCTCGACTACACCGACATCGGCGGCCTTTCCAAGCAGATCGAAGCCATCCGCGATGCCGTCGAGCTGCCGTTCTTGCACGCTGAGCTGTTCCGCGAGCACCAGCTGCGGCCGCCGAAGGGCATCCTGCTCTACGGCCCGCCCGGCTGCGGCAAGACGCTGATCGCCAAGGCGGTCGCCAACTCGCTGGCCAAGCAGGTGCAGAAGCTCAACGGCGGCGACGAGCGCGGGACCTCCTTCTTCCTGAACATCAAGGGCCCCGAGCTGCTGAACAAGTACGTCGGCGAGACCGAGCGGCACATCCGGCTGGTGTTCCAGCGAGCCCGCGAGAAGGCCAGCGAGGGCGCGCCCGTCATCGTGTTCTTCGATGAGATGGATTCGATCTTCCGTACCCGTGGCTCGGGGGTGTCCTCCGATGTCGAGAACACGATCGTCCCGCAGTTACTGAGCGAGATCGACGGCGTCGAAGGGCTCGAGAACGTCATCGTCATCGGCGCGTCCAACCGCGAGGACATGATCGACCCCGCGATCCTGCGGCCGGGTCGTCTCGACGTGAAGATCAAGATCGAGCGTCCGGACGCCGAGGCGGCGCAGGACATCTTCTCCAAGTACATCCTCACCGGCCTGCCGATCCACAAGGAGGACCTGGCCGAGCACGGCGGCGACGTCCAGGCCACGGTCACCGCGATGATCCAGCGCACGGTCGAACGGATGTACTCCGAGTCCGAGGAGAACCGCTTCCTTGAGGTCACCTACGCCAACGGTGACAAGGAGACCCTGTACTTCAAGGACTTCAACTCGGGCGCGATGATCCAGAACATCGTCGACCGCGGCAAGAAGATGGCCATCAAGGACCTGCTCACCACCGGCCAGCGCGGGCTGCGCATGCAGCACCTGCTCGCCGCGTGCGTCGACGAGTTCCGTGAGAACGAGGACCTGCCCAACACGACCAACCCCGACGACTGGGCGCGAATCTCCGGCAAGAAGGGCGAGCGGATCGTGTACATCCGCACGCTGGTCTCGGGCAAGAGCAACGACTCCGGTCGTGCGATAGACACGGTCGGCAACACCGGCCAATACCTCTGAGCACGCTGCAGGCGCTGCTCGTATTTGTCGCGGGCATCGCGGCAGGCACGATCAACACTGTCGTCGGTTCGGGGACGCTGATCACCTTCCCGGTGCTGCTCGGCATCGGGCTGCCCCCCATCACCGCGAACGTCTCCAACACGATCGGGCTGGTGCCTGGGTCCTTCGTCGGGGCCTACGGATACCGCCGCGAGCTGGCAGGGCAGCGCGAGCGTTCGATACAGCTCGGTGGTGCCTCGGTGATCGGCGGCGTCGTCGGTGCGGTGCTGCTGCTGACGCTGCCCCCCGGTGCGTTCAAGGCGATCGTGCCTGTGCTGATCGGCTTGGCCCTGCTCCTGGTCGTGCTCGGTCCCCGCATCTCGGTTTGGCTGGAGAACACGCGGCACGCCACGAGCACCCGGGTGAGTCCGCTGATGTGGCTGGTCACGCTCGTGGCCGGCGTCTATGGCGGCTACTTCGGAGCGGCACAGGGCGTGCTGTTGATGGGCATCCTCGGCCTGCTGCTGGCCGAGTCACTGCAGCGGCAGAACGCGCTGAAGAACGTGCTCGCGGGGCTGGTGAACGCGGTGGCCGCGGTCGTCTTCATCATCGCCGCGACCGACCGCATCAACTGGGCCGCCGCCGGCCTCATCGCCGCCGGCTCGATCATCGGCGGCCTGCTCGGTGCCAGGGTCGGCCGGCGCCTGCCGCCTGCGGTGCTGCGCGGGGTCATCGTGGTGGTCGGCGTCGTCGCCATCGCCAAGCTGCTGGCCTGATGCGAGAGCTCCACTAGGCTCTGGCTACTTTCACCCGTAGGAGGGGCTCGCCGTGGGCATCGTCATCGGCATCGTCGTCGTAATCATCGTGCTGTTGCTCGTGTTCTGGCTGGTCGGCGGCTACAACGGCCTGGTCCGCGCCCGCAACGCGTTCAAGAACGCGTTCGCGCAGATCGACGTGCAGTTGCAGCGCCGCTTCGATCTGATCCCGAACCTGGTCGAGACCGCCAAGGCGTACATGTCGCACGAGCGCGACACGCTCGAGGCCGTGACACAGGCTCGGGCCAACGCAATGTCCGGGCTCAGCGCCGCGCAAGCCAACCCTGGCGATCCCGCCGCGATGAAGCAGTTGTCCGACAGTCAGGGCGCCCTGACCTCGGCACTGCTCCGCTTCAATGCCGTGGCCGAGGCCTATCCGGATCTCAAGGCGAGTCAGAACATGATGCAACTGACCGAGGAGCTGACCTCCACCGAGAACAAGGTGGCGTTCTCTCGTCAGGCCTTCAACGACGCGGTCATGACCTACAACAACCGGCGCGAGACGTTCCCCACCAGCGTGCTGGCCGGGATGTTCAACTTCGCGCCCGCTGCCCTCTGGGAGATCGCGCCGGAACACCCCGAGACCCGCGAAGCCCCGAAGGTCCAGTTCTAATCGCACCTCCGACAGGTAGCGCAATGAACTTCTTCGAACGGCAGGATGCTGCCCGCGGGACGACGGTCCGGCTGGTGCTGCTGTTCACCGCTGCTGTGCTGGCCATCATCATTCTCGTCGACGTGGTGGTGCTCATCGCTGCCCGGCCGCCGGACGTGGCATCGGTCATTCCGCTGCTCATCGGCGTGTCGGCAGTGACGATATTGATCATTGCCGGCGGGACGTTCTTCAAGATGCTCGCGCTGCGCGCGGGTGGCTCGGCCGTGGCCTTGTCGGTGGGCGCAGTCCCCATTGATCCCACGACGAGCGACCCGGCGCTGCGCCGGTTCGTCAACATCGTCGAGGAGATGTCGTTGGCCTCCGGCGTGCCGGTGCCGCGGCTGTTCGTGCTCGAGCAGGAGCCGGGTATCAACGCGTTCGCCGCCGGCTACTCCCCGGCCGACGCCGCGATCACGGTGACCGCCGGCGCGCTGAAGCAGCTGAATCGCGATGAACTGCAGGGGGTGATCGGCCACGAGTTCAGTCACGTCCTCAACGGCGACATGCGCTTGAACGTCAGGCTGATCGGGCTGCTCAACGGCATCCTGCTGCTCGGGTTGATCGGTGTGCGGGTGCTCTACTTCGGCGGCGGCGGCCGGGAGGACCGGAAGGGCGGCGCGGCACCGATCCTCGTGATCGCGATCGCCTTCACGATCCTCGGCTTCGTCGGCCAATTCTTCGCCAGCCTGATCAAGGCCGCCGTGAGCCGGCAGCGTGAGTGGCTGGCCGACGCGTCGGCGGTGCAGTTCACCCGGCAGACCACCGGGCTCGAGGGCGCCTTGAAGAAGATCGCGGGAGTGCCGACGGGGTCTGCGTTGCGCGACGCCCGCAGCGCGAAGGAAGTCAGCCACATGCTCTTCGGCGAGGGTGGCAAGTCGTTCACCCAGCTCTTCGCCACACACCCACCGCTGTTCGAGCGGATCAAGGCGCTCGACCCGTCCTTTCGGCCCGAGGAGATCGAGGAGCTGCACGCGCAGTGGCAGGCCGTCCCGCCCAACGGGCTGGCCGAGGACATCTCGCTCGGACTGGCGGGGCGTGCGCCCGCTCAGCTACCGCAGGCTCCTCCGACGCCTACGCCGACCATGCGCACGACGCCGGCCGAGGTCAGCGCCAGGGTCGGCACCCTCACGCCCGAGGACCTCGCGCGCGGCGCTGCGCTCAGCTCGCAGATCCCGCCTGAGCTACGACAGCTGGCGAGCCAGGGCAGCACGGTGATACCGCTCGTTCTGGCGATGGCGCTGGACACCGCGCCCGAGATCCGCGCCGCCCAGGTCGCGATCGTGCTGGACCGGATGGGCCAACCCGACGCCGCCGCGGCCTCCGGCCTGGCCGATCTGCTCGCGGTGCTGCCGCCGCAGTTACGCCTGCCCGTGCTGAGCATCGCTGCGCCGCTGGTTGCTGCCCAGCCGAAGCCCACGCTGGACGTCCTGGTCACCACGGTCGAGGAGCTTGCCCGCGCCGACGGGTCGATCTCGGTGTTCGAGTACTGCTTGACCCGGCTCATCGCCGGCTACATCCGCGACGCACAGGACCCGTCCGGCCGCTCCAGGCCCGGCCGGACCGACGTGCGGCGGGTCGAGAGTGCGGCGTTCACCCTGCTGGCCGCAGTGGCCGCGACCGGCAACGACGATCCCTCCGCCGCGCAGCGGGCGTTCACCTCGGCGATCGCGGCACTCATCCCCGGCGCGTCGGTGCCCTACCAGCCGCCGACGGACACCTGGCGCGCCCTGGACGAGGTGTGGGCGCCACTGGACGCACTCGAGCCGAAATACAAGCAGCGGCTCATCGAGGCGCTGGTGGTCGCCATCCGCGACGACGGCGACCTGACGCTGAACGAGGCGGAACTGCTGCGGACCACGTGCGCCCTGCTGCACTGCCCGTTGCCGGCGTTCATCGCCTGACCCCTCCGCACGGGTCCCGGAGCGCGTTCGAGCGCGGCCCGTCGCCGCGACGACGTAGCCTGTGGTCGTGAGCGTCAGACGAGTGATGGGCACCGAGGTCGAGTACGGCGTGAGCCTGCCCGGACAACCGGCGGCCAATGCGATGCTGCTGTCGGCGCAGGTCGTCAACGCCTACGCGAGCACGCTGCCGGCCGGGCGGGCCCGCCGGGCCAGCTGGGATTTCGAGGAGGAGTCGCCGCTGCGCGATGCCCGCGGCTTCGATCTGGGCGGCAACGGGTCGTCTGTGGCCCAGGAGTTCATCGAGGCCGAGGAGGACGCCGGGATGGCCAACGTCATCCTGCCCAACGGCGCTCGGCTGTACGTCGACCACGCCCACCCCGAGTACTCCAGCCCCGAGGTCACGAATCCGCTCGATGTCGTGCGCTGGGACAAGGCGGGGGAGTTGGTGATGCTGGCGGCCGCGCGGCGGGTTGCCTCCATGCCCGGTGTCAATGCGCCGATCAACCTGTACAAGAACAACACCGACAACAAGGGCGCGTCGTACGGCGCACACGAAAACTACCTGTGCAGCCGCGAGACCCCGTTCGCGTCCCTCGTGCGGCATCTCGTCCCGTTCTTCGTCACCCGGCAGGTGATCTGCGGCGCGGGTCGGGTGGGCCTCGGCCAGGACGGCAAGACTGCGGGCTTCCAGATCTCGCAGCGCGCTGACTTCTTCGAGGTCGAGGTAGGCCTGGAGACCACGCTCAAGCGCCCCATCGTGAACACCCGCGACGAGCCGCACGCCGACGCCGACCGGTACCGGCGGTTGCACGTCATCATTGGCGACGCCAACCTGGCCGAGATCTCCACGTACCTGAAAGTCGGCACCGCCTCGCTCGTGCTCGCGATGATCGAGGACAACTTCCTCGCCGACGACCTCGCGATTGCCCAGCCGGTGCGCGAACTGCACGACATCTCGCACGATCCCGCCCTGCGGCACCTGATTCACCTGGCCGACGGCCGGACGATGACGGCGCTGCAGCTGCAGGGTGAATATCTCGATCGTGCCCGAAAGTTCGTCGACGACCGGTATGGCGACGACGCCGACGCGCAGACCGTCGACGTGCTGGCCCGGTGGGAATCGGTGTTGCAGCGACTGGGCACCGACCCGATGCTGCTCGCCCAGGAGCTCGACTGGGTGGCCAAACTGCGCCTGCTCGAGGGCTATCGCGATCGCGACGGTCTGGCCTGGGACGCGTCACGCCTGCAGTTGGTCGACCTGCAGTACGCCGACATCCGCCCCGAGAAGGGCCTGTACAACCGGCTCGTCTCGCGCGGCGCGATGCAGACGTTGTTGCCCGCCGACGCGGCGGCCACCGCGATGAACGCTCCGCCCGAAGACACCCGGGCGTTCTTCCGGGGTGAATGCCTGCGCCGCTACGGGCCATCGGTCGCCGCGGCGTCCTGGGACTCCGTCATCTTCGACGTCGGGCGCGAGTCGCTCGTCCGGGTGCCCATGCTCGAACCGCTGCGCGGGACCAAGGCTCACGTCGGTGATCTGCTCGACCGGTGCCCGACGGCGTCCTCACTCATCGACGCCCTTGTCGGGCCGCGGTAGTCGTGCGTCCCCGACGACCGAAGGAGGTCGTCGATCCGGCCGAGGAGGAGACCGCCGAACCACAGCCCAAGGCGGTGGCCGAGCGCCTCGCCAAGCTGATCGACAACAGCCCTGGTGTGCGTGACGTCGCCCTCGAGGTCGGGGTCATCGACCGGCAGTGGCTCGATCAGCCGGCCCAGTACCAGCCCTCGGTCGCGCCGCCGCTCGAGGTGATGCGCAGGTTGATGGAGCGCACGGTCGAGCGCTACCCGTCCGCGCTCGCCAGCGTCGGCCTCAACGCGTTGCAGTTGCTGTCGTGGGACGTGTTCTGGGACCGCGGCCACAAGCGCGGTGGGCGCGACACCGTCAGCGAGGCCACGGTGGTCTTCACCGACCTCGAAGGCTTCACCCAGTACACGTCGAGCCACGGCGACGACGCGGCGCTGACCCTGTTGGCCGAGCATCACCGGCGGGCCTCGCCGATCGTGCGGCAGTGGGGTGGGCGCATCGTCAAGCACATCGGCGACGGGCTCATGCTGGTCTTTCCCTCGGCGCCGTCCGCCATCCGAGCGGCCCTGGAACTGCTGGCCTGCGCGCCGCCGCCCCTGCGCCTGCGGGCCGGGCTGCACACCGGCGACGTGGTGGTCACGAGTGACGACCTGATCGGGAATGTCGTCAACGTCGCCGCTCGCGTCACCGCACTGGCCAAGGGCGGTCAGGTGCTGGTCACCGCCGACACCCTCGCCGCGGCAGGCGAACTGGCCGACGTGCGGGTACTGCGGGCACGCCGCCGGGCACTGAAGGGCGTCGCCGAGCGGACGACGGTGTCGCGGGTGGAGCAGGTCATTCGCGGATCCTGATGCTGATGTCGACCTATGGGACTCGATTTCGGCATCAAGATCCAGTGGGGCCTGTTGCTAGAACGCGTCGCTGGCGCGTTTGTGGCCGAGCAGCAGCCCGATCGTCAGCTCCAGCCGGTTGGCGACGTCGGTGGCCGACGCACGGCGGGTGACCCACGCGACGAGGTTCGACAGCCACACGTCGCTGATGACGCGGGCGATCGCGAGCTGCTCGTCGGTCGGGTTGTCGGCATTGCTCATGGCCCGCGCGAACATCTGGTCCATGAGCCGGCCGACCGTGTCGACCTCGGCCGCGGCGGACGCGTCGGCGAACATGAACGCGCGGGTCATCGCCTCGGTCAGTTGCGGGTCGCGCTGCAGGCCCTTGGTGATCCGCGCCAGCATGAACATCAGCCGGTCGAACGGCGTATCCCCGGGGATGGCGACGCGCTCGGAGCGGTCCTGCACCCGCTCCAATTCCCGCGCTAGGGCCGAGACCAGCAGGTGGATCTTGCTCGGGAAGTAGCGGTACAACGTGCCGAGGGCAACGTCGGCACGCTCGGCGACGGTGCGCATCTGCACGGCTTCGTACCCACCCTTCGACGCGAGGGCCAGCGTGGCGTCGAGGATGCGCTTGCGGCGATCGCGTTGCGCGGACGAGCCGGGTTCGTCGGCCGCGATCGCCGTGGGGGGACTGCCGCTGCCGCGCGGACGTGCTGAGGCTGTCATCGAGTTCCCTGTCGTCGCCGAACACAGCTCGGTGTCCCGAGGCTAGCATCCAATTTCCACAGAAACGTGTTTCAGTTTGGGGTCGCCGCAGTTACGTCCAGCGCAGCGGCTTGACGGACGCGACACGCTGAGCGCGAATAGAACTCGTTCTAGAAGAGTTCAGCCTGCAGGCGGGTGGGACGCGGCTCCGTGCGTCGCCGCACGGGTCAGCGTCCAGTCCAGGAAGCGTTCGACGCCACGGACCACGTGCGCGCTGCGGATCGACGGGAACACGTCGAAGGCGTGCTGCGCGCCGCCGATCTCGGCGTAGGCCACCGGACTGTTCGACACGGCACGAAGTCGGTCTACGAACCTGCGCGCTTCCGGCGCAGGGACCAGAGTGTCGTTGCTGCCGTGGATGACGAAGAACGGCGGGGCATCGGCCCGCACGCGCGACAGCGGCGAGGCGGCTCGGTAGTCGTCCGGGTAGCTCGCCGCACGGTTCATGACGAACCTGCTGGTGAGGTTGTCGAGCATGTCCCGCGATGACCGCGAGCCGCTCTCGGCCGTGAGGTCGTACACGCCGTAGTGCGGGACGCAGGCCTGCACCGCCGTGTCGGCGTCCTCGAATCCAGGCTGCAGCGACTTGTCGTCAGCAGTGAGCGCGAGCATCGCCGCGAGGTGACCGCCGGCCGAGCCTCCGGTGACCGCGACGAACGATGGGTCGGCGCCGTACTCCGAGCCATGCTCACGGATCCACGCGGTGGCCCGTTTCACCGCGATGAGGTGCTCGGGCCACCGCGCCCGCGGTGAGAGCGGATAGTTCACCGCGACGCAGACCCAGCCACGCGCGGCCATCTGCAGCATCAGCGGGATGCCTTGCTGCTGCTTGCTGCCGATCATCCAGGCGCCGCCGTGGACCTGCAGCAGCACCGGCCGGCCGACGGGGAGGTCACGGCGGCGGTAGATGTCCATCTCGAAGCGTCTGCCGCCGGGTGCGTAAGGCAGTCGCCGATCCTTGACGACGTCGACGTGGCGCATCCGGAACGGCCAGGCCAGTTGCCGCCAGGGGGTGGCGAGATCGCCCGGCTCCGGAGTGCGGCCGAGGTGCTCGGCGTAGTCGGCACCCAATGCCTCGCGCAGTGCATGCTCGACCTCGGCTCCGGCGCGGTTGCCGGCGCGGATCAGCGCGGCGTAGCCCGCCGAGGAGATCGCCGCGGCAGCCAGTCCGAGGCGATCTCGGCGGCTGCCCAGGCCGTGCCGTGCGATGTGTCCGATCGCGTCGAGCGCGGTGGCGGTCAGCAACTGGGGTGCGAGTTCGGCGGTCAGCCAGCCGGCGAAGAACGCGGGCACCGAGGCGGGACCGCCCGGGATGGGGCGCGTCGCGTTGGCGGTGAGGCCGAGGGTGATGAGCTGACGGGCGAGGAACCGATCGCTCATGGTTCGATTCTAGTCTCGTTAGAACGTGTTCCATTCTGGCCACGTGGACCGCCTCAGCGGCCTCGACGCCAGCTTCCTGTATTCCAGACGCCTGCGCACCTGATGCACGTGTGCGGGCTCTTGGTCCTGGACCTGTCGAGCATGCCCGGCGACTACGTGTCCGGCATGTTCGCGTCGCTGGCGGAACTCGTCGCCGTGGCGCGGGTTGCCGGGACACCGGACTTGGTCAATACTAGAACACGTTCTACCACCGGATAGGGGAGCGTTCGTGGACTTCGACCTCGACGAAACGCAGCAGGCAGTGGCAGAGCTGGCCGCGACCGTGCTGCGCGGCGAGGCGGACAGCGCCCGGACCGCGCAGGCACTGGCCGGCGAATGCGGTTACGACGAGACGCTGTGGAAGGCGATGGGTCAGGCCGGCCTGCTCGCCCTGGCGTTACCTGAGTCTCTGGGTGGGGACGGTTTCGGTCCGGTCGAGGTGGCCAGCGTCCTGGCCGCGGTCGGCCGGCAGACCCAGCCGGTGCCGGCCCTGGCGACCCTCGCGCTCGGCGTGCTGCCCGTCGTCGCGCTCGGCAGCGTGGAGCAGCAACGCGCTTTGCTGCCCGAAGTCGCCGACGGGCAGATACTGACCGCGGCCATCCGCGAGGCGTCGCGGGCCATGCCGATCGACCCGGCGACCACAGCACGGCGCAGTGGTGCGCGGTTCATCGTGACCGGGCGCAAGCTCGGTGTGCAGTACGCAGCCCAGGCGCACCGAGTGCTCGTCACGACCGACGCCGGCGTGCTTATCGTGGACCCGCGGGCCGAGGGCGTCACCCTCATCCGCACGCCGAGTTCGTCCGGGGCGCCCGAGTTCACGATGCGGCTGGACGAGGTGCCCGTCGCCGAGACGGATCTGCTCTCGTCGGACGTCGCGACCGTGCACCGTCTCGCGACGGCCGGGGCGGCCGCGGTCGGCCACGGCGTCATCGCCGGGGCGCTCGCGCTCACCGCCGGGCACCTCGGCACCCGGCATCAGTTCGGCAAGCCGCTGGCCACGTTCCAGGCGGTCGCACAGGAGATCGCCGACGTGTACATCGTCGCCCGCACTGTCGAGCTCGCCGCGGCGTCGGTGAACTGGCGGCTGGCGGCCGGCCTGGACGCCGACGACGACCTCGACGTGGCTGGCTACTGGCTGGCACAGGAACTGCCCGCCGCACTGCAGGTCTGCCATCACCTGCACGGCGGGCTCGGCGTGGACATCACCTATCCGATGCACCGCTACTACTCGCAGGCCAAGGATCTCGCCCGCTTCGTGGGCGGCGCCGCATACCGACTCGACCTGATCGGCGCGCGGTGTTCGTCGAACTGAGCGCGGCGCAGCGCGCCCTGCAGGCCGAGTTGCGGCAGTACTTCGCCGGGCTGGTTTCGCCGGAGCAGTACCGCGCGATGCTCACCGAGCGGCACGGCCCGATCTACCGCGACGTGATCCGGCGGATGGGGCGCGACGGTTGGCTGGGGGTCGGCTGGCCGGTCGAATACGGCGGGCGGGGGTTCGGCGCGCTCGAGCAGACGATCTTCGTCAACGAGGCCGCCCGGCGCGATATCCCGCTGCCCTACGTCACCCTGCAGACGGTCGGACCCACGCTGCAGAGCCAGGGCACCCAGGAGCAGAAGGACTTCTTCCTGCCCAGGATCCTGGCCGGCGAACTGCACTTCGCGATTGGCTACACCGAACCGGAGGCCGGCACCGACCTGGCTGCTCTGCGCACCAGCGCCGTCCGCGACGGCGGGCACTACGTCGTGAACGGGCAGAAGGTATTCACGACCGGCGGCCACGACGCCGACTACGTCTGGCTTGCGGTGCGTACCGATTCCGGCGCCCCACGCCAGGGGAAACGCCACAGCGGCATCTCGATCCTGATCGTCGACACCACCGATCCCGGCTTCTCGTGGACGCCTACGATCACCGCCGACGGCGCACACCACACCAACACGACGTACTACTCCGACGTCCGGGTGCCGGTGAGCATGCGGGTCGGTGCCGAGAATGCCGGCTGGCAGTTGATCACCACCCAGCTGAACCATGAACGGGTGATGCTCGGCCCGGCCGGCCGGATTGCCGGGCTCTACGAGCGGGTCCATGCCTGGGCTGCCCAGCCGGGCACCGACGGTGTCGCGCCGTTGTCACAGCCCGATGTACTGCGAGCCCTGGCCGAGACGCACGCGACCTGGCGGCTCAACGAACTGCTCAACTGGCAGGTGGCCTCCCGCACCGCGGACGAGATCGACATCGCCGATGCCTCGGCCACGAAGGTGTTCGCCTCCGAGCGGGTGCAGCGGGTATTGCGGCTGATGGAGGAGGTTATCGGCCGCCACGGCGACCCGGCCGAGCCGCGCACCGCTGAGCTCATGCACTGGCTGGACGTGCAGGCCAAGCGCAATCTGGTGATGACCTTCGGCGGCGGGGTCAACGAGATCCAGCGCGAACTGATCGCCCAGTTCGGCCTCATGCTGCCCCGAGTTCCGCGGTGATCGACATCCTGGCCGAGGCCGCGCGGATCACGGCATTGGGGGAGTGCGCGCGGCGTCCGGCCCGGGACGCGGTGAACCTGCCGATGATCAACAACTGGGTCGAGGCGATCGGCGACACCAACGCCGTCTATGTGGACGAGGCGGCCGCGCGTGTCGCCGGGCACCCGGGGCTGGTGGCGCCGCCGGCGATGATCCAGGTCTGGACGATGGGCGGCCTGCACGGTCAGCGTGCCTCCGGCGACCCGCTCGGGCAGATGATCGGCGTGCTGGACGAGGCCGGCTTCACCTCGGTGGTCGCCACCAACTGCGAGCAGACCTACCACCGCTATCTCGGCCACGGCGAGCAGGTGACGGTGAGCACCCGGCTGGGAGAGGTCGTCGGACCCAAGACCACGAGCCTCGGCGAAGGCTGGTTCGTGACGACCCACAACGTCTGGTACGCCGGCGACGAACCGGTCGCGCAGATGCTGTTCCGAGTGCTGAAGTTCCGGCCCGGTACGGCCATTCCTGCGCCCGCTGCCGACGTGTTGCGGCCGGTGATCAGCCACGACACGGCGTTCTTCTGGGCGGGCACGGCGGCGGGCGAACTACGGATCCAGCAGTGCACAGCCTGCGGTTCGCTGCGTCATCCGCCGGGGCCGATGTGTCCGAGCTGCGGCGCCGACAAGCCCGACTACGTCCTGGCCATTGGCCGCGGTCAAGTGTTCAGCTACGTCGTCCATCACCACCCTGCGGTCCCAGGCAAGACGCTGCCGTTCGTCGTCGCATTGGTCGAGCTGAACGAGGGTGTGCGGATGATCGGTGAACTGATCGACGTCGACCCGGCCAGTGTCCAGATCGGGATGCCAGTGGAGCTGGCGCTGACGAGGATCGACGACGAGCTGACGCTGCCGTTCTGGCGCCCCAGCCGGGCAGCACGATGAGCACTCGCGTCGCAGTTGGTGTCGAGCTGCCCGAGCTGCTCGTCGAGGCCACCCCCACGTTCGTGGTGAGCACCGCGCTGGCCACCCGCGACTTCCAGGACGTCCATCACGACCGCGACGCGGCGGTGGCCCGCGGCTCCAAGGACATCTTCGTCAACATCCTCACCGACACCGGGCTGGTGCAGCGCTTCGTTACCGACTGGGCCGGCCCGGGCGCGCGAGTGCGCAGCATCTCGATCCGACTGGGCGTGCCGTGCTACGCGTACGACACCCTCGCCTTCAGCGGCTACGTGCTCGAGCTGAGCGGGCCGGACGTCACCGTGGCGGTCGTGGGTCGCGGCCAACTCGGCGAGCACGTCACCGGCACCGTCGTGCTCACGCTTGCAGGGGCGGCGCCGTGAGCGGGCTGTCGGGCCGGACGGCGATCGTCGGAATCGGCGCGACCGAGTTCTCGAAGGACTCCGGTCGAAGTGAGCTGAAGTTGGCGGCGGAGGCCGTGGGTGCCGCCCTGGCCGACGCGGGGCTCACGCCGCGCGATGTCGACGGCCTGGTCACCTTCACGCAGGACACCAACACCGAGGTGGCGGTCGCGCGCGAGCTCGGCATCCCGGAGCTGACGTTCTTCAGCCGGATCCACTACGGCGGCGGCGCGGCCTGCGCGACGGTCCAGCAGGCCGCGATGGCCGTCGCCACCGGCGTCGCCGAGGTC
>JAOPWD010000171.1 GCA_025965875.1 Pseudonocardiales bacterium | reverse complement strand
GTCCAGCGCAGGCGCACCGTCGGCGGCGAGCGATTGTCGTTCCGACGCCGCCGAAGCGACAGCGAGCGAACCACAATCGTCGATCTCCGGCGCGAGTCGCGCCAGTAGCCCCTGCACGCCGTACGGGTCCAGCCCGAGCAGCCGCACGGCTGCGCTGGCCGGGCCGGTGCACACCCCGAGTGCCGCCGCGCGGGCCGCGAGCGCCGCGTCGCCGCCGGCGAGCCCGACCCCGGCGCCGAGTACGAGCGGGTGATGCGGCGCCGGCGCTGGACCTGCGCGCCGATCATCACCTGACGACGGAGGTGCGTCTCTTTGCGTCCTGACTGGCTGCGCGCGCCGCGGCACAACGACGGCGGCGCTCACGTCCACGCCACTGACTCCGGCGGCGGGCCGCCCGGTGCGCGGGTGCCGCGGATCGGCATCGGCGGGCCGGTGGGCAGCGGCAAGACCGCCTTGGTAGCGGCGTTGTGCCGGGCCCTGTCCGAGGACCTGACGATCGGTGTCGTGACCAACGACATCTACACGACCGAGGACGCCGACTTCCTGCGCCAGGCCGGGGTGCTGCCCGCCGAGCGCATCCGTGCGGTGCAGACGGGCGCCTGCCCACACACCGCGATCCGTGACGACATCAGCGCGAACCTCGACGCGGTCGAAGCCCTCGAGGCGGACTTCCCGCAGCTCGACCTCGTTCTCGTGGAGAGCGGCGGCGACAACCTGACCGCCACCTTCTCCTACGGCCTGGTGCACAAGCAGATCTTCGTCATCGACGTCGCCGGCGGCGACAAGGTGCCGCGCAAGGGCGGGCCGGGCGTCACCCGTGCCGACCTGCTGGTGATCAACAAGACCGACCTCGCGCCGTTTGTCGGCGCCGACCTGGCCGTCATGTCGCGTGATGCCGCCGCCGCGCGCGGCGAGCTGCCGACCTTGTTCACGTCGCTGGCCGATGACCCGACAGCCGCGGATGTCGCCGGTTGGGTGCGGGCCGCGCGGGCCGCGCTCGTCCCCGCGTGATCTCTCGCAGCCGGGCCGTGGTCGGCCCCGGCGGCGTGCTCGAACTCGTCGACTGCGCGCCGCCGCTCACCCTGCGCCAGGTGCAGTCCGACCGTGCCACCACCTGCGCGCTGTGTTTGGTGGGCACGGCGGCGGGACCGCTCGCGGGCGACGACCTCGAGCTTTCGCTGCACCTGCTGCCTGGCGCGCACGCCGACTTGATGGCGACGGGCGCGAGCATCGCCCAGGGGCGCGGTGGGCAAGCCCCGGCCCGGCTGAGCATGCGCGCACAGGTTGACGCCGGTGCGCGACTGCGGGCCGAGCCCGGTCCGCTGATCGTCTGCGAGGGCAGCCGTGTCGACGTGCACCTCGACTTATCGCTTGCTGCGGACGCCTCGGCCGACTGGCGCGAGGTAGTGGTGCTCGGCCGGGCGGGTGACCGGCCTGGTTCGGCGACGTTGCGGTGGGACGTGACCGTCGCGGGACGCCCGCTGCTGCGCCAGCACCTCGACCTCACCGACCCGTCCCTGGTCACGTGGCCGGGGGTACTCGGCGACGCCCGCGTGCTGGCGTCGGCGCTGATCACCGGCCCGGACGTCAAGGCCCGCACCGTCGTCCACAGCCCGACCGCCGTCGTGCAATCGCTGAACGATCACTCGGTGCTGGTGACCGTGCTCGGCCATGACGCAGCCGACGTGACCGCCGCGCTCACCGGTCTCTGCGCCGAGGTGACCCAGACGCGATGAGCGCTCGCGCGAAGAGCCCCGCCGCCGCGACGCGGCAGCGCCGAAGGCGCGAATGGCGTGAGGAGCCCCCGAGCTTGCGAGGGGTGAGCGAGCGACAGCGGCGGAATAAGTAAGTCAGTCCCAGGCGATGCCCGGGTCGGTCGCGTCGTCGGCCAGGACGGTGCCCTCGATCAGGCCGTAGGGCCGGTCGGCGGCGATGTAGACCTCGTTGTCGTTGCTCAGCCCGAACGGCTCGAGGTCGACGAGGAAGTGGTGCTTGTTGGGCAGGGCCAGCCGCACCTCGCACAGCGCGGGCAGGTCGGTCAGGATGCGCTCGCCGATCGCGTACAGCGTCTGCTGCAACGACAGGCTGTGCGTCCCGGCGAACGCGCTCAGCAGAGCACTGACCGCGGCGGCGTGCACCTCGGCCCAGTCGGCCGCGGCGGACCGGAAGCGCCACCGGGCGCTCACCTCGGTGGCCAGCATCCGGTCGGTCGTCTCGGCCAGCGTCGTGTAGGGGTCTCTCGGGAAGCCCCAGAACTCCGAGTCAGTGGTCTTGAGGACGACCAGGTCCTCGATCCCCGACACCACGCTCGTGCCCACGTCGGCGTCGTGGATCACCGTGGTCGTGCGGGTGTATTGGCCGCTGCGCGCGAAGGAGTGGCCGTTCACCGGTATCGGCGTCCAGCCGTACTCCTGCACCGCGATGCGGGCGCGGGTGATCGGTTCCTGGGTGTCGACGTAGTGGGTGGCCAGCGCCAGCGCGTACGCCTCGACCTCGCCGCCGCCCATGGCCTTGGCGAAGGCGTAGGACGTGTTCTTCTGGCTATCGGTAGCCAGCACGTTCGAGTTGTCACCGGACAGGTGCGTGCCGGCGAGGTCACCGGACAGGCTGGACGAAACATTCCAGTCCTTGATCACATCGCCGCCGTCGGGCGCTGCTCCCCGCGCCACGTGCACCACGCGGACCTCGGCCTTGCCGTAACGGTTCGCGCCTAGCTGCACCATCAGGTGCCCGTGATGTGCTCGGGCCGAACCGGGACCCGGGTCAGCGGGCGGCCGGTCGCGGCGCGCAGAGCCGACACCACCGCCGGCGTCGAGGAGATCGTCGGCGGCTCGCCCACGCCGCGCAGCCCGTACGGCGCATGCGGATCGCCCAACTCGAGCACCTGGACCTGCATCGGCGGCGTGTCGAGGATGGTCGGGATCAGGTAGTCGGTGAACGACGGGTTGCGGATCTTGCCGTCCTTGACCTGGATCTCCTCCATCAGCGCGAGACCGATGCCCTGCGTCGTCCCGCCCTGGATCTGCCCGACGACCGACAGCGGGTTGAGCGCCTTGCCGACGTCCTGGGCGGTGGTCACCTCGACCAGCCGCACCAGGCCCAGCTCGACATCGACGTCGGCCACGACGCGGTGCGCCGCGAACGCGAACTGCAGGTGCGCGGCGCCCTGACCGATGTCGCCCGGGGCGCCGAGGTCGCGCGTCAACGGCTCGGTCGGGCGGTGGTGGAACTCGCGGGTCTCCTCGACGATCTCCTCGCCCAGCAGGTCTGCCACCGACGCCACCGCGGCTCCGTCGGCTGCGACGATCTTGCCGTCGCGCAGCGCGGCACCTTCGACCGAAAGTCCCCGTGCAGACGCCATCGCCAGGATGCCGTCGCGCACCGCTTCGCAGGCGGCCTGCACCGCGCCGCCGGTGCAGTACGTCTGGCGCGACGCCGACGTCGAGCCGGCGGTACCGATGCTCGTGTCAGCGGGCTGGTTGATCACCTGCTCGACGCCGAGCTCGGTACGGGCGATCTGCGCCATGACCGTGATCAACCCCTGGCCCACCTCGGCCGCCGCCGTGTGCACGGTGGCTACGAGCTCGCCGCCCACGACCTCAAGGCGCACGCGGGCCGTCGAGAAGTCGTCGAAGCCCTCGGAGTAACCGACGTTCTTGAAGCCCACGGCATATCCAACACCGCGTCGGACCCCCTCGCCGTGCGTGGTGTTCGAGACCCCGCCCGGCAGGGCGCGCAGGTCGTAGCTGTCGGTGGGCGCCGCGGCGGGCAGCGGCGCGTCCTTGACGCGGCGCAGCAGCTCGGCCACCGGAGCTGCGCCCTCGACGACCTGGCCGGTCGGCATCAGCGATCCCTCGGCCATCGCGTTGTGGATGCGAAGCTCGACCGGGTCGATGCCCAGAGCTGCGGCGAGCTTGTCCATCTGGGACTCGTGCCCGAAGCACACCTGCACCGCGCCGAAGCCGCGCATCGCACCGCACGGCGGGTTGTTCGTATAGAGGATGTAGCCGTCGATGAGGACGTTGTCGCAGTTGTAGGGCCCGACCGCGAAGCTGGCCGCGTTGCTCACCACCGCGGGCGAACTCGACGCATAGGCCCCACCGTCGAGAACTACCTCGCACTTGACGTAGACCAGCGTGCCGTCGCGATTAGCCCCGTGCTCGTAGCGCATCGTCGCCGGGTGCCGGTGCACGTGCCCGTAGAACGACTCCTCGCGGGAGTAGACCATCTTGATCGGCTTGTTCGTCCGCAGCGCCAGCAGGCAGGCATGGATCTGCATCGAGACGTCCTCGCGGGCGCCGAACGCGCCGCCGACCCCAGCCAGCGACAGCCGCACCTTGTCCTCGGGCAACCCCAGCGACTCGGCGACCTGGCGCTGGTCGACGTGCAGCCACTGGGTCGCGATGAAGAGGTCAACCCCGCCGTCCTCGGCCGGTACCGCGAGCCCGGACTCCGGCCCGAGAAACGCCTGGTCCTGCATGCCCACGTCGTACTCACCGGTGACGACGACGTCGGCGGTCAGCGTGGGGTCGCCGCGACGAATCCGCACGTGCCGCAGGATGTTTCCCCCGCCGGGGTAGTGGTCCTGCGTAGGCGTCGCGTGCACCAGCGGCGAGTCGGGCGACATCGCCGCGCGGCTGTCGGTGATCGGGTCGAGGACCTCGTAGTCCACGACGATCTTCGCCGCGGCGCGGCGCGCGGTCTCGGGGTGGTCGGCCGCCACGATCGCCACCGGTTCACCCGTGTAGCGCACCTCGTCGACCGCAAGCACCGGCTGATCGGCGATCTCGAGGCCGTAATACTTGCTGCCCGGCACGTCCTCGTGGGTGAGGACGGCCGTCACGCCGGCCGTCGCGAGGGCGGCGCCGATGTCGATACTGCGGACCCGGGCGCGCGGATGCGGGCTGCGCAACGTGACGCCCCACAGCATGTCGTCCATCCAGAGATCGGACGAGTACGCGAAGTCACCAGTGACCTTGGGGATGCCGTCCGGCAGAAGGGTGATGTCGCCAAGGCGGCCCGTTGCGGTCTCGGTGCCGGTTGGTCGCTGCGTGGTCGGCACGCTCATGGCGTTACCTCGGTGCGGCGGCTGGCGGCCAGCCGGACGGCGTCGAGGATCTTCTCGTAGCCGGTGCAGCGGCAGAGGTTGCCGGCGAGTGCTTCGCGGATCTCAGCGTCCGATGGCGTGGGAGTGTTGGCTAGCAGATCATCGGTGGCCATGATCAGGCCCGGCGTGCAGAACCCGCACTGCACGGCACCAGTCTCGACGAACGCCTGCTGGATGTGGTCCAGGCCGCCGGCGCTGTCAGTGGCCAGCCCTTCGACCGTGCGCACGGCGCGGCCCTGGGCCTGCGGCGCGGCGACGAGGCAGGCGCAAACCAAGGTCCCGTCGAGATACACCGAGCACGAGCCGCATTCCCCTTGCTCGCAAGCGTTCTTGGTCCCCGGCAACCCCATCCGCTCGCGCAGCACGTACAGCAGGCTTTCGCCCGGCCAGACGTCGTCGGCCTGCTGCCCGACGCCGTTGACGTCGAATGTCAGCCTCATCGCTGCGCCCTCCGGTATTCGGTCCAGGTCCACTGCAGGGTGCGCCTGGCCAGTACGGCCACCGCGTGCCGGCGATAGTCGGCCGTGCCCCGCACGTCGTCGATCGGGCGGGCGTGGGCACCGGCCAGCTCGCCGAAGCGCGTCGCCACTGCCTCGTCGAGCTCCGCGCGTGAATCCCACAGCCTACGGTCGGCGAGCTCGGCCTCGAGGTACTGCTCGGCGTCCGGCGTGGGCAGCACCGTCGGGCCGGCCGAGCCGATGCAGCCCGCGACCGTCCGTCGGGCAGGGTGCAGAGCCAGCGCGAACGAACACACCGAGATGACCATCGCGTTGCGGGTGCCGACCTTCGCGAACTGCTGCGGGCCGTCGGCGACCGGCACCAGGACTGCACGGATCAGCTCGTCGGGTTCGAGGACGCTGCGCTTGGGGCCGGTGAAGAACTCGCGTACCGGGACGGTCCGTTCGCCACGCACCGAGCCGACCTCGACCGTCGCGTCGGCCACCATCAGGGGCGGCAGCGCGTCTCCGGCCGGCGAAGCAGTGGCGAGGTTGCCGCCCAGCGTGCCGCGGTTACGAATCTGCGGCGAGCCGACCGTGCGCGACGCGATCGCCAGACCGGGGACGAGCGATCCGATCTCGTTGATGATCCGGGTGAACGGCACCGCGGCTCCGATGCGGACGTGCCCGTTCACTCGCTCCCAGCGGGTGAACTCCTCGACGCCGTTCAGGTCGAGCAGCGCATCGGGACGCCGACGGTCGAAGTTGAGGTCGACCATCAAATCGGTGCCACCGCTGATCGGCACGGCGTCGGGGCGCTCGGCCTTGGCCGCGAGCGCCTCGTCCCACGAGCGTGCGTACAGAAAATCCATCAGCGCCCCGCATTCGTTCTGAGCACGACATCGTCGCATCTCTCGCGCGCTTGACGGTTCCCGGCGACGAACCGATGCATCCTCAGCCCTCGGCGATCAAGGCGCTGGCGCGAGCGGCCCCGGCGGCCAGGGCGCCGGGGTCGGCGGTGGTCAACTCGCCGCCTGCCACGACGTGGCGGCCGCCAACGAAGGTGTGTTCGAGCTTCGGAGCGCCGAAGGCGAGCGTCGCCACCGGGTCGGCGATGCCCGCGCCGGCCAGATCGTCGACGCGCCACACCACGACGTCGGCCAGCTTGCCGGGCTCGATCGAGCCCAACTCGTCCTGCCGGCCGATGCACCGCGCGCCGCCCATCGTCGCCATCCGCAGCGACTCCCGGGCGGTCAGCGCGAGCGGCCCGCCTCGGTAGCGCGCGG
>JAOPWD010000162.1 GCA_025965875.1 Pseudonocardiales bacterium | reverse complement strand
GGGCGGTGCGCACGCCGAGGTGGTGGCGCTCGCCCGGGCCGGCGAGGCGGCTCGCGGCGGCACGGCCGTGGTGACGCTCGAGCCGTGCGCGCACACCGGCCAGACCGGACCGTGCACCGATGCCCTGCTCGAAGCGGGCATCAGCAAGGTCGTCTACGCCCTCGACGACCCGAATCCTGCGGCCACCGGTGGCGCGGCGAAGCTGCGCGATTCAGGCGTGCTGGTCGTCGGTCAGGTCGAGACGGCTGCGGCGGCCGCCGGGGCGCTGCGGCCGTGGCTGCACGCCGTACGCAGCGGCCGGCCGTTCGTCACCTGGAAGTTCGCGGCTACCCTCGACGGGCGTGTCGCCGCCGCTGATCTCAGCGCCCGCTGGATCTCGTCGGTGGCGTCACGGATCGATTCGCATGCCTTCCGGGCGCGCGTCGACGCGATCGTCGTCGGCAGCGGGACGGTCCTGGCCGATGACCCGCACCTGACCGTGCGTGACGAGGACGACAAGCTGGCCGAACATCAGCCACTGCGCGTGGTGCTTGACCGTCGCCACCGGGTGCCGCAGACCGCGCGAATCCTCGACCACGCGGCAGAGACGCTGGTGCTCGACACCGCGGTGCCTCGATTCGCGTTGAAGGCGCTCTACGACCGGGGCGTGCGGCACGTCCTGCTCGAGGGCGGCCCCACCTTGGCCGGTGCGTTCGTCGAGGCAGGGTGCGTCGACGAGGTGATCGCCTATCTGGCGCCCACCCTGCTCGGGGCCGGGCCGAGTGCCCTGGGCCACGCGGGCGTCGGATCCATCGGTGAGGCCGTCACACTGGACGTCGACACAGTCACCCGGCTCGGCGACGACGTGAAGATCGTCGCGCGACCGATCTGGGCAACAGAGACCGAAGGGGACGAGTAGCCGGTGTTCACCGGAATCATCGAGGAGATCGGCGAGGTCGTCGACCTCGAGGCGCGCGGGGACTCCGCGGTCCTGTCGCTGAGCGCCAGGACGGTTGTCGAGGACGTCTCGCATGGCGCGTCGATAGCCGTGAACGGCGTGTGCCTGACGGTGACCGGCTGGACGGATGCCGAGCCGGCGAGCCACCTGGACTTCGATGTGATGGGCGAGACGCTCAAGCGTTCGGTGATCGGCACGCTGCGTCCCGGCGACAAGGTCAACCTGGAACGTGCTGTGCGCGCCGACGCGCGCCTGGACGGCCACGTCGTGCAGGGCCATGTCGACGGCACCGGCGTCGTCGTCTCCCGCACCCCGGGTGAGGCATGGGAGTCGGTGCGTTTCGGACTGCCGGCCGAGCTGGCCCGCTTCGTGGCCGAGAAGGGCTCGATTGCCGTCGACGGCGTTTCGCTCACGGTCTCTGCCGTAGGCCCGGACTGGTTCGAGGTCGGCCTGATCCCCGAAACCCTCCGTGCGACGACCCTGGGCGCTCGGCAACCCGGCGACCCGGTGAACCTCGAGGTCGACGTCCTGGCCAAGTACGTGGCCCGACTATTGGACACCGCCCGATGACCTTGAGATTGGATTCCATCGAGCGCGCGATCACCGATATCAAGGCGGGCAAGGCGGTGGTCGTCATCGACGACGAGGACCGCGAGAACGAGGGCGACCTCATCTTCGCCGCCGAACTGGCCACGACCGAGTTGGTCGCGTTCATGGTGCGCTACACCTCGGGCTACATCTGCGTGCCGATCACCGAGGAGGAGGCCGACCGGCTCGACCTCCCGCCGATGTTCCGGGTGAACCAGGACCGCCGCGGCACCGCTTATACCGTCACCGTCGACGCCCGCGAAGGCGTGTCGACCGGGATTTCGGCGACTGACCGCGCCCACACCATCCGGCTGCTGGCCAACCCCAACGCCACTGCCGCGGACTTCTCGCGGCCCGGACACGTCGTCCCACTGCGGGCCAAGGACGGGGGGGTGCTGCGCCGACCGGGCCACACCGAGGCCGCCGTCGACCTGGCTGTGCTGGCCGGACTACCGCCCGCGGGCGTGTTGTGCGAGGTCGTCAGCGAGAAGGACCCGGGAGGCATGGCCCGCGCCGACGAGCTGCGTGTCTTCGCCGACGAGCACGACCTCGCGCTGATCTCCATCGCCGACCTGATCGCCTACCGCCGCCGCTTCGAGCGCCTCGTCGAGCGGGTCGCCTCGGCCCGGGTGCCATTGCGCTACGGCGAGTTCACCGCGGTCGGCTACTCCTCGAGCTACGACTCGCGCGAGCACGTCGCGTTCGTCTTCGGCGAGATCGGTGACGGTGAGGACGTGCTGGTTCGGGTGCACTCCGAGTGCCTCACCGGTGACGTGTTCGGCTCGTTGCGCTGCGACTGCGGGCCGCAGTTGGACGCGGCACTGGCCACCGTCGCCCGAGAGGGCCGCGGTGTCGTGCTCTACATCCGGGGCCACGAGGGCCGCGGCATCGGGCTGCTGCACAAGTTGCAGGCCTATCAGCTGCAGGACGCCGGCTCGGACACTCTGGACGCGAACCTCGAACTCGGCCTGCCCGCCGACGCCCGCGACTACGGCACCGGCGCGCAGATCCTGGTCGACCTCGGCATCCACTCGATGCGACTCCTGACGAACAACCCGGCCAAGCGCGCTGGGCTCGAGGGGTACGGGCTGCGTATCACCGGGCGGGTCGCGCTGCCCGCGCACGTCAACCCCGAGAACATCCGCTACCTCGAGACCAAGCGCGACCGGATGGGTCACGACCTGAAGATCGAGGACGGCGCCGAGTGAGTCACGACGGGGCGCCCGAGCTCGCAGCGGTCGAGGGGGCAGCAAATCTGCGCGTCGCGGTGATCGCCAGCCAGTGGCACCCCACGGTGATGGGCGGCCTGCTCGACGGCTCGCGCCGCGCGCTGCGGGACTCGAAGGTCGCCGACGTCACCGAGCTTCGGGTGCCGGGGACGTTCGAGCTCCCGGTCGCGGCGGCCCGGCTTGCCCAGGCCGGCTTCGACGCAATCGTCGCGCTCGGCGTCGTGATCCGGGGCGACACGCCGCACTTCGAATACGTCTGCCAGGCGGCGACGACCGGGCTCACCCTCGTCGCCCAGCGCACCGGGGTGCCGGTCGGTTTCGGGGTGCTCACCTGCGACGACGAGAAGCAGGCGTTGGCCCGGGCCGGCCTGCCGGACTCGACCGAGGACAAGGGCTACGAGGCGACGGTGGCGGCGCTGGCGACGGCGGTCACGCTGTCGCCGTACGCACGCGGTCGCTAGCGCGGGCGGCGCGCCGCACTGTTACGTGCCGCTAGGGTCCGCTACGGTGGCATCCCTGTTCACCGATGAGGACATATGGGCGCATATCAGACAGTAGTCGTGGGAACCGACGGCTCCGAAACGTCGCTGCGCGCCGTCGACCGCGCCGCGGAACTGGCCCGCGACGCTGACGCCACGCTCATCATCGCGTGCGCCTACTTCCCCCAGGACGCCAAGAGCCTGGCCCACGAGCAGGACGTGCTGGGGCCCGACGCCGCCTACCAGGTGGTCGGCTCGGCTCCGGCCGACGACACCGTCCGCCGGGCGCACGATCGGGCAATCGCCGCAGGCGCCCCGCACGTCAAGACCGTCGCCGTGCAGGGCAAACCGGCCGCCACCCTCCAACAGGTCGTGAAAGACCATTCCGCGGATCTGCTCGTCGTCGGCAACCGCGGACTGAACACGCTCGCCGGGCGCATTCTCGGATCGGTGCCGCTCGACGTCGCCCGCCACACGCCCGTCGACGTCCTGATCGTGCACACCACGTAAGAGATGCGATGACCGATCGCGGCGATCCACAGCGGCCTGAGGCACTCGATGTCGGCGACATCGACCTGGCCAGTCTCCTCGAGCGGTTCGAACGCACGCTGCTCGGCGGCCCGCGCAAGTACGCCCGCGCGGAGCTGAGCGGGGCCGCCGGTATCGACCCGGACGAGGCCCGCACGATGTGGCGGGCGCTCGGGTTCGCGACGGTCGAGGACGACGACGTCGTGTTCACCGACGGGGACGTCACCGCGCTACGCAACGCGAAGTCGCTGTCGGAGAACCTGGGCATCGACGACGAGATGCTCACCGCCATGACCCGCATGCTGGGCCGGACGTTCTCCCGGCTCGCCGCGTGGCAGGGACAACTGCTCGTCGAGTTGGTGGCCAACCGGCCGGACCTGCTCGCCTCCGAGGATGCGATCACCGACTACCTCGAGGAACTGCTGCCCACCATCCAGGACATCCAGACATACGTGTGGCGGCGCCAGTTGGCCGCCTACCTCTCGCGCATCGTGTCCCGCGCCACCGGCGAGGTGGCGGACGCGGGAACCTCCACCGCGGTCGTCGGGTTCGCGGACATGTCCGGCTTCACGACACTCACCCGCAAGGCCAGCGAAGCCGAGCTACGGGAAGTCCTCGACGCGTTCGAGTCGCTGGCCACCGACATCGTCGGAGCGCACGGCGGCCGCATCGTGAAGACGATCGGCGACGAGGTGCTGTTCGTCGTCGATGACGCGGTCGACGCCGCTCAGATCGCCCTCGAGCTGCAGAAGGCGGCCAGCGAGGACGACCGGCTGCCGCCGCTGCGCATCGGTCTGGCCGCCGGACCGGTGGTGAACCGCCTCGGAGACGTGTACGGCTCGACGGTCAACATCGCCAGCCGGCTCACCACGATCTGCCGCCCGGGCTGGGTGCTGGTCGATCGGGTGATGGCTGAGGAACTGCGCGACGACGAGCGCTTCGCCCTGCGGCCCCGGCGTCCGGAGTCCGTGCGTGGCTATCACCATCTGCGCCAATGGCGGCTGCGTGCGGCTGACGAGCCGCGCCCCAGCCGGCACCGCGGTGGGCGCGGTGAGCGCCAGGCCCCGCTGCGGGCCAGGGTCGAGCGTGTCGCGGACCGGGCCAGCGAGCAGTTGCACCACCGACCCCGGTCATCTGGACCCGGGGCAGACCACAGGGTCACCTGAGCGGCGCCCGGTAGGCTGCGGCACGCAATGAAGACCTTTGAGCAGCTCTTCGCCGAGCTCACCCACCGGCAGCGAGACCGACCGGCCGGCTCGGCTACCGTCGAGGCACTCGACGCCGGAGTACACGCCCAGGGCAAGAAGGTCGTGGAAGAGGCGGCCGAGGTGTGGATGGCCGCGGAGTACGAGTCGGCTGAGCGCACCGCCGAGGAGATCAGCCAACTGCTCTACCGTGTACAGGTGATCATGTTGGGCAAGGGCGTGGCGCTCGATGACGTGTACCGACATCTGTAGGCCCGCCGCCCCCCTCACCACGCCTGCAGACAGGTAGACCATGCTCAGAATCGCTGTACCGAACAAGGGCTCACTCGCCGAACCCGCCAGCCAAATGCTCTCCGAGGCCGGCTACCGGCAGCGCACCGACAGTCGCGAACTGGTGTTGATCGACGCGGAGAACGACACCGAATTCTTCTTCCTGCGCCCGCGCGACATCGCGATCTACGTCGGCTCCGGCCGGTTGGACGTCGGGATCACCGGTGCGGATCTGCTGCTGGATTCAGGTGCCTCCGCCGAGCCCATCCTGCCGCTGGGCTTCGCCGCGTCGACCTTCCGGTTCGCCGGCCGGCCCGGAGTCTGCGCCACCGTCAAGGACCTCGAGGGCAAGCGGATCGCCACGTCCTACCCGGGCGTCGTTGCCGCGCACCTCGGCGAGAAGGGCGTGCACGCCGACGTGATCCGGCTCGACGGCGCGGTCGAGACGGCCGTTCGCCTCGACGTGGCCGACGCCATCGCCGACGTTGTCTCCACCGGGACGACGTTGCGCAATGCCGGGCTGGAGATCTTCGGCGAGCCGTTACTGACCAGCCAGGCCGTGCTCATCCGTCGGCAGGGAGCGCCCGCGACGGCGCGCGTCGAGCAACTGGCCCGTCGGTTGCAAGGCGTGATCATCGCCCGGCAGTACGTGATGATGGACTACGACATCTCCGACGACCTGGTCGAGAAGGCGGTCGCCATCACACCCGGGATCGAGTCGCCGACGGTTTCGCCGCTGCACGAGCGGGGCTGGTCCGCGGTGCGCTCCATGGTCAAGCGCAAGCAGACGAACGCGATCATGGACCAACTCTGGGACCTCGGCGCCCGCGGCATCATCGTCACCGACATCCACGCCTGCCGCTTATGACCGGGGAGACAATCACAGCGCGTCCAGTCCTGATGGCGCGGATCGGGTATGCCAGCGCCGTCGTCGTGCTCGCCGTCTTCCTGGTCACCGCAGTCGTCATGCCGCACGCCAACGCGGGCGCACACTTCGGCGTCGAGGACCAGGTGGGCACCGCAGTGCTCGGCGTCATCCTGGGCGGCCTGTTCCTCATGCTCACCCGGCCGCGACTGGAGGCCGACCGCGAATCGGTGCGGCTGCGCTCGTTCCTGGGTGGCTGGCGCACCGTGCCGTGGGACGTGGTGGTCGCCGTCGACTTCCCGAGCAAGGTGCGCTTCGCACGCATCGTGCTGCCGGGGGAGGAGACGCTCGCGATCTACGCGGTGCAGCGCCTGGACAGGGAGCAGTCCGTCGAGGTCATGCGCCGGCTGCGGGCGCTCTTCGCGGCAACCCATCCGGCCATATAGCCGATCAGTGGACGCCGTGCCGGTGCTGAGCGCCGCCTTCGTCGTGTTGGTGCTGGTGGGCATCGGTTATGCGCTGTACCGCCGCCGAGACCTGGGCACGTCGGCCCGCCGCGCCACGTTCGACACGCTGCACACCGCCAGCCTGGCCGCACCGAGCCTGCGCCAAGGCCTGACCGAGCAGGGTGCGCAGCGCGCGGTGAAGCACCTGCGCGCACTGCTCGGCACGGCTGCCGTCGCGCTCACCGACCGGTCGCGAACCCTCGCGATCGACGGGGTCTCGCATAACCACGCGGCCGAGGCGATCGGACACGCCAAGCGGGTTCTCGAACGCGGGGCGACGACGATCCTCGGTGCGCGCGAGGTGTCGTGCGGTGCGCCGGACTGCCCGGTGCGGGTGGCGGTGGCTGCGCCGGTCGTCGACGGCGAGGCGGTGGTCGGAGCGCTGGTCGCCTACGGACGGGACACGTCGGCGATGCTGGTGCGGGCCGTCGAGGAGGTCGCCCGCTGGATATCGGGGCAGGTGGAACTCGCCTCCGCGGACGCGCAGCGAACCCAATTGATGGCGGCTGAGTTGCGCGCTCTGCGCGCCCAGATCAGCCCGCATTTCATCTACAACTCGCTGACGGCCGTCGCGTCATTCACCCGGACCGACCCGGATCGGGCCCGGCAGTTGTTGCTCGAGTTCGCCGACTTCACTCGCTACGCCCTGCGCCGGGGTGGCGAATTCACCACGCTGGCCGAGGAGTTGCGCAACACCGAGCGCTACCTCGTGCTGGAACAGGCGCGGTTCGGTGACCGCTTGCGGGTGTCGCTGCGGGTCGCACCGGAGGTGCTGCCGATCGCGCTGCCGTTCCTGGCCATTCAGCCACTCGTCGAGAATGCGGTGCGGCACGGACTCGAGGGACATGCCGAGGCGGTGACGGTGTCGATCAGCGCGAGCGACGAGGGGTCGGATGCGTTGCTCGTCGTCGAGGACGACGGCGCCGGCGCGAGCCCGGATGTGATCCGAGCGGCGCTCGAGCGCGGTGGGGTGGCCGATGGAACGGGCGGGTCGGTCGGGCTCGGCAATGTCGATGCCCGGCTGCGGCAGGTCTTCGGCGATTCCTACGGATTGGTGGTCGAGACCGCACCGACCGCAGGGACGAAAGTGAGCTTCCGGGTGCCGAAGTTCGCCGCCGGTGTGCGGGCCGAGCCCAGCGGCGACGGCCGTTGACGCTCCCGCCGTCCTCGGCTGGCAGAAATGGCGCGACAAAGCGGCGGCGTTGCTGATCGCCAACGCCGAAGACCCGGATACGGCTCGCGAGGAGGCAGGCCCTCCACTGCGTGCCTTGTTCGCAGGGATGGTCATGAATCGATGACGAGCGCGCTCGGGCCGGGCCACCCGGGCGTAACCTGCCCCAATGGCTGGCGGCGCGGCGAGCGATGTCGATCCGCTACGTGTGCTCATCGTCGACGACGAGGCGCCCGCCCGCGAGGATCTCGCCTTTCTGCTCCGTGAGGATGCCCGCGTCGGCAAGGTCCGGGCCGCGCACAGCGCCGCGCAGGCACTGAAGTACCTCAACGACGAGCCGGTCGACGTGGTGTTCTGCGACATCAAGATGCCCGGTCTCGACGGGATGGAACTGGCCCGGGTCGTAACCCACTTCACCGACCGGCCGCAGATCGTCTTCGTCACCGCCTACGACGACCACGCCGTCGCCGCATTCGAACTGCAGGCCACCGACTACCTCATGAAGCCGGTGCGCCCCGACCGACTGGCCGAGGCGGTGCGCCGGGTCGTCACCGCCGGCAACCCGGACCAAGCCGTCGTCGAGGACGAGACGATCTCGGTCGAATTGGCCGGCGTCACCCGTTTCGTGCGCCGTTCCCAGATCCGCTATGTCGAGGCACAGGGCGACTACGCGCGCCTGCACCTGGCGCGGGAGAGCCACCTGCTACGTACGCCGCTGGCCACGCTCGAGGAACGATGGGGCGAGGCCGGCTTCGTGCGCATCCACCGCAGTACGCTCGTCGCGCTGGCCCACGTCGACGAGGTGCGATTGGCCGACGGCCGATGCAGTGTGCGCCTCGGCGAGGACGTGTTACCGGTGAGCCGTCGGCATACCCGGGAACTGCGCGAGCGGCTGATCCGGTGAGAGCAGAGCCGCCGGTGCAGCGAGTTCGCATCACCCACCCGCGCACCGAAGCCGTCCGCCGGATGCCGACGCGTCCCACGAGTCATGAGATCGACGAGCAGACCCAGGTCGGCGCGGTCTACATGGACTCGCTGATCCGCAGCCAACGTCGCCTGGCGGTGATGGTCTGCCTGACGATCACTGCCGTACTGGTGGGCACGGCCTTGCTCGGTGCGCTGGTGCCGCGGTTCGCGCAACTGCGCCTGCTCGGCGTACCGCTGCCCTGGGTAGTACTCGGCGTGCTCGTGTACCCGGTCTTGATCATGTTGGCGGCGTACACAGTTCGCAAGGCCGAACGCAACGAACACGCATTCACCGAGTTGGTGCGGCAGCGGTGAGTGGTCAGGGGGCCGCCGTCGTCGCGGTCGTGCTCGTCGCCGTCGCCACCATGGGCGCGGGAGTGTTCGGCCTGCGTCGCGCCCGGACGACGAGCGACTTCTACGTGGCATCCCGCGCGGTGTCGCCCCGATGGAACGCGACTGCGATCGGCGGAGAGTATCTGTCCGCCGCCTCCTATCTCGGCATCGCCGGGCTGATCCTCGCCTACGGATACGACGTGCTCTGGTACCCGGTCGGTTACACCGCCGGCTACCTGGTGCTGCTCGCTCTCGTGGCGGCACCGCTGCGGCGCTCGGGCGCCTACACCCTGCCGGACTTCGCGGAGATCCGGCTCGGCTCGTCGATCGTGCGGCGAATGGCGAGCGGGTTGGTCGTGCTCATCGGCTGGCTCTACCTGGTGCCGCAATTGCAGGGCGCGTCCTTGACTCTCGCCACCCAGACCGCAGCGCCGCACTGGCTGGGTGGGCTCGTGGTGTGCACCGTCGTCCTGACCGCGGTCGCTGTCGGCGGCATGCGCTCGATCACGTTCGCGCAGGCGATGCAGTTCTGGCTGAAGTTCCTCGCCCTGCTCGTCCCCGCGCTGGTCCTGCTGATCGTGTGGGAACACCGTGACGCAGGGCTGGGTCAGGGGTACCCGACGGCACCGGAACGCACGGTCGTGAGCCTCGCAACCGATACGACCGCACGCCTGCCGGTCGCCGAGAGCCTGGCTGTGGAGGGTCGGGTCGACGGCGTCCGCGTGCACGGTCCGATCGCGCTCGCGGCCGGCACGCACCAGTTCGAGAAGGGCAGCGTCGTCACGCTCGAACGGGGCGACGTGGTCCCCGTCATCACATCGCTGCCCGCGCAGCGCAACGAGTCGTGGCTGCGCCCGCTCGGTTCCGGCAAGGACCACCCGCTCTACGCCAGCTTGTCGCTCATCTTGGCCATCTGCCTGGGAACGATGGGGCTGCCCCACGTGCTCGTGCGCTTCTACACCAACCCCGACGGCCGCGACACCCGCCGCACGACGTTGATCGTCATTGTCGCGCTGTCGTCGTTCTACTTGCTCCCAACGGTATTTGGCGCGATCGGGCGAGCCTTCGTGCCGGACCTGCTGCTCACCGGCAACACCGACGCCACTGTCCTGCTCCTGCCGCAGCGATTGATCGGCGGCGAGGCGGGCGTCCTGTTGAGCGCGCTTGTCACCGCCGGTGCGTTCGCCGCCTTCCTGTCAACCGCATCCGGGCTGACGGTGTCCGTCGCCGGCGTGCTGTCCCAGGACGTGCTCGGCCGGCGCCTGCCCGGCAGTCAGCGGGCGCAGCGCATCCGGATGTTCCAGCTCGGCGCGGTGGTCGCGATCGGCGTGCCGTACCTGCTCAGCCTGCCGAGCGAACATCTCGGGCTCGCTGCGGTGGTGGGCTTGGCCTTCGCGATCGCCGCCGCGACGTTCTGCCCACTGCTGGTGCTTGGAGTGTGGTGGCCGCGACTCACGGACGTGGGCGCCATGGCCGGACTGCTTGTCGGCGGGCTGCTGGCAACCGCGGCAGTGCTGGTGACGATGATCGCAGGCCCAGCTCGCGGCTGGTCGGGCGCGCTGCTCGAACAGCCGGCCGCGTGGGCCGTGCCGCTCACGTTCGTCGTCATGATCGGCGTGTCGATCCTGACCAGGAGCCGAGTGCCCGCCGACGTGGGCCGGGTGATGATTCGCCTGCATGCTCCCGAATCGCTGGCCGAGGAACTGCGCAGTCTCGACCGTTCGGCGCTCTGACCGAACCGCTCGTCGCGCCTCCCGAGCCGCATGGCGATCCGCTGGGGGCATCCGTCGACCGAGGCCAACGAACCGCTATGCCGGGACCCGGGTCACTGGCACGGTCGGGTGAGTGAACCGGCCGCCGGTCCACAGTGCGGTCCGCCAGTCCTTGAGAGGAAGCAGTCAATGACCATCAGAGATCGCGACGACGTAGTCGCCACTCCTGCGCCGGCAGTATCGCGAGTTGCCGATCCCGCCCCACTCGGACTCGCCGCCTTCGCTGGGACGACGTTCTTCCTGTCGGTCGTCAACGCCGGCATGATCTCGGCCACGGTCACCGGCGCGGTGCTGGGACTGGCCCTTTTCTACGGTGGCCTGGGCCAGTTGCTGGCAGGCATGTGGGAGTTCGCGCGAGGTAACACGTTCGGAGCACTCGCGTTCAGTTCGTTCGGGGCGTTCTGGTTGTCGTACTGGTACCTGGTCGACCACGTGCTGGCAAAGCTGACTGCGGCGAAGGCGAACGACGTCCACCACGCCATCGGCCTCTACCTGCTGATCTGGGCGATCTTCACCGCCTACATGACGATCGCGGCGACGCGCGTGTCCGTAGCCGTGCTGGGGGTCTTCGTCTTCCTGACGCTGACGTTCATCGCGCTCGCGGTTGGCGAGTTCGCCATCTCGACCGGCTGGACCAAGATCGGGGGCTGGCTCGGCCTGATCACCGCAGTGCTGGCCTGGTACGCGTCGCTGGCCGGCGTCATGAACGACACCGCCAAGCGCGTCGTCTTCCCGACATTCCCGCGATAGGTTCGACTGCATGACCGAGACACTGTCGAATCTTTCGCATGAGGAACGCCGCTTCCCGCCGCCCGCGGAATTCGCCGCGGCGGCGAATGTCAAGGCCGACGCCTACGACGAAGCGGCTGCCGATCGCCTGGCGTTCTGGGAGAAGCAGGCCGACCGGCTGAGCTGGACGCAGCGCTGGTCGCAGGTGCTCGACTGGTCGGACGCGCCATTCGCGAAGTGGTTCGTCGGCGGCAAGCTGAACGTCGCCTACAACTGCGTCGACCGGCACGTCGAGGCCGGCCACGGCGACCAGGTTGCCTACCACTGGGAGGGCGAGCCGGGCGACACCCGTTCGCTCACCTACGCGCAACTCAAGGACGAGGTGTCCAAGGCCGCCAACGCGTTGATCGAACTCGGGGTCCAGACCGGCGACCGGGTCGCGATCTACCTGCCGATGATCCCGGAGACGGTGATCGCGATGTTGGCCTGCGCCCGCCTGGGCGCACCGCACACGGTGATCTTTGGCGGCTTCTCGGCCACCGCCCTCTCCGACCGCATCCTCGACTGCGACGCGCGTGTCGTGATCACTGCCGACGGTGGCTACCGCCGTGGCGCGCCCTCGGCCCTGAAGCCTGCGGTGGACGAGGCCCTGACCAAGTGCCCCGATGTCCGTTCCGTGCTCGTCGTGCGCCGCACCGGCCAGGACACCGAGTTCACCGAGGGCCGCGACGCGTGGTGGCACGACCTGGTCGACAAGCAGTCAACCGAGCACACGCCCGAGTCCTTCGACGCCGAGCACCCGCTCTACGTGATGTACACCTCCGGCACCACCGGCAAGCCGAAGGGCATCCTGCACACCACCGGCGGCTACCTGACCCAGGTGGCCTACACCCACCACGCCGTGTTCGACCTCAAGCCGGACTCGGACCTGTACTGGTGCGGCGCCGACATCGGCTGGGTCACCGGGCACAGCTACATCGTGTACGGCCCGCTGGCCAACCGGGCTACCTCGTTCATGTACGAGGGCACGCCGAATACGCCCGACGAGCACCGCTGGTTCCAGATGATCGAGAAGTACAAGATCAACATTCTGTACACCGCGCCGACGACGATTCGCACGTTTATGAAGTGGGGCGAGGACATCCCCAATGCGCACGACCTGACGTCGCTGCGGTTGCTGGGCTCGGTGGGCGAGCCGATCAACCCGGAGGCCTGGATCTGGTACCGCCGGGTCATCGGCGGTGACAAGGTGCCCGTCGTCGACACGTGGTGGCAGACCGAGACTGGCGCCATCTTGATCAGCCCGCTGCCAGGCGTCACAGAGACCAAGCCGGGCTCGGCCACCAAGGCCCTGCCGGGCATCAATGCCGACGTCGTCGACAACGAGGGCAAGTCCGTGCCGAACGGCGGCGGCGGGTTCCTGGTGCTGACCGAGCCGTGGCCGGCGATGCTGCGCGGCATCTGGGGCGATCCGGAGCGGTACAAGGAGACGTACTGGTCGCGCTTCGCCGAGCTCGGCTACTACTTCGCTGGCGACGGCGCGAAGAAGGACGACGACGGTGACCTGTGGCTGCTGGGCCGCGTCGATGACGTCATGAACATCTCCGGGCACCGCATCTCCACTACCGAGGTCGAGTCGGCGCTCGTGTCGCACCCGTCGGTGGCCGAGGCCGCCGTCGTCGGTGCGACCGATCCGGTCACCGGGCAGGGGATCGTGGCCTTCGTGATCCTGCGCGGCGGCGGGCCGACCGAGGACGCCGAGGGCGCCGAACTCGTCAAGACGTTGCGCAACCACGTCGCGAGCGAGATCGGTGCCATCGCCAAGCCGCGCCAGATCATGATCGTGGCCGAGCTGCCGAAGACGCGCTCCGGCAAGATCATGCGGCGCCTGCTGCGGGATGTGGCCGATCACCGCGAGCTGGGCGACGTCACCACCCTCACCGACTCATCGGTGATGGACCTGATCGGCGAGAAGCTGCCCGACGCACCAGCTGAGGAGTGACGAGAGCCGACCGAGCCAACTGGCCTGCCATCGTGTCGTCTCAGCAGCACGATCGCAGGTCAGTTCCCTTTCAGCTGAGCCGTCGGGCGAGCGCTTGCGCGTCGAACGGCGCGTGCACCTTGACGTCGTTGTCGAAGTAGACGTAGACGTCGCGGTCGTCCGCTGCCCACGCGCGGATCTGCTTGGCCCACGAGTCCAGCGCTTCGTCGGAGTAGCCGCTCGTGTACAGCTCCTTGTCGCCGTGTAGGCGGACATAGCCGAAGTCGGCGGTCACTTCGCGGATCAGCGGCCACTTGCCCGCGGTATCGGCGACGACGACGGCAATGTGGTGCTCGCGCAGCAGGTCGGTGAACGCCGGGGTCTTGAAGCTGTTGTGCCGCACCTCCAGCGCATGCCGCATCGGGCGGTCGGCATCGGTTTCGGTCAGCGCCC
>JAOPWD010000159.1 GCA_025965875.1 Pseudonocardiales bacterium | reverse complement strand
TGCAGTTCGTCGCCGACCTCACGGCCAACGACGACGGTGCGCTGCAGATCATGTACGGGATCGACGGCCGCCGAGACCTCACCGAGTCGACCCGCGACGACCTGTCCGGATACGCCGGCGCCCGGCCTGTGCGTATTGGCAACGGTGCGTTCGACCAACGTCAGAACGACGTTTTCGGCGCTGTGCTCGATTCGGTGCTGCTCCACACCAAGCGCAGCGAGCGGCTGCCGCGCCGGCTGTGGCCGATCGTCCAGTCACAAGCCGACTGCGCCACGAGAGTCTGGTGCGAACCAGATCAGGGAATTTGGGAGGCCCGCGGCAAGCCGCAGCACTACGTATCCTCCAAGCTCATGGGCTGGGTCGCCCTCGACCGCGCGGCGAAGCTGGCCGCCATCCGAGGGGACGCGGACCTGTCGGCTAAGTGGGGCGCCACCGCACATGAGATCAAGACAGACATCCTGACCCGCGGAATCGACGGCAGGGGCGTATTGCGACAGCACTACGACACCGATGCGCTCGATGCATCAACGCTGCTTGCGGCGATCTTCGGATTCCTTCCTCGCGACGACAAGCGCCTACGAAATACCGTCTTTGCCATCGCCGACGAGCTCACCGAGAACGGCTTTGTGCTGCGGTACCGTACCGACGAGACCGACGACGGACTGTCGGGCAAGGAGGGGACATTCCTCATCTGCTCGTTCTGGCTGGTTTCCGCCTTGGCAATCATCGGTGAGATGCAGCAGGCCCGCGACCTGATGGAGCGCCTTCTTCGAGTCGCTTCCCCGCTTGGGTTGTACGCCGAAGAGTTCGACGTCGACTCTGGTCGCCACCTCGGCAACTTCCCCCAAGCCTTCTCGCACCTCGCGCTCATCGAGGCGGCCGCGCCGATCATCCTCGCCGAGACCCTTGGTGAGATCTCATTCCTTGGTTGAGGCGCGGGCTAGGCGTCGCTTTCCTGCTCGTGCGCCGCGCCCAAGCTACGCGCGACCCGTCGGACTGGCCGTCCGATGAACGGCGAGCAATGCGATGTCGTCGGCGACCTTGTCGTCGACGAGGCTGTGCATGACGGTGCGACACACGATTTCGGGGTGCGCGGGGTGTACGGCGGCGCAAAGTCGGGCGAGACCTTGGTCGATGTCCTCCTCGCGGCGCTCGACGAGTCCATCGGTATAGAGCAGGAGGACTCCACCAGCTGGCAGCGTCACCGTGGTCGACGCTCGCTTCACCCCCGGGGCGGCGCCCAGCGGCGGGCCAACTGGAATTTCGACCAGCTCGGATCCTTGTCCGGGGAGCCCCAGGACAGGTGCCGGGTGGCCCGCTGAACAGAGGGTGAACTCAGAATAGGGCGGCTTCGAGGTCGCGCACAGGGCGGTCACCATGGTGCCGATTTCGAAGTGCTGGACCTTACGGTCGGTGAGTTCCAGCACCTGCGCCGGGTCGTCCGAGATCAGGGCGTAGGAGCGCAGCGCGCTCTTGACTCGCCCCATGACCACCGCTGCACTCAGGCCGTGGCCGGCCACATCGCCGGTGACGAGCCATAACTCGCCGGACGGAAGCGTGAAGGCGTCGTACCAGTCGCCGCCGATCATCCTGCTCTCGGCGGGAACGTAGCGGGCTGCGAACTCCAGGCCCGGCAAGCGGGGCAAACGGTTGGGCAGCAAACCCCGTTCAAGCATGCCTGCAGCAGCGGTCTCGATGGCCAGGCGACGGGCCTGGATGGCGCCCGCTACGCGCTCGGCCGCGACCTCGAGCAACTCGGCCTCGTCGGTGCTGAAGGTGAGCTCGTGAAGCCGGCCGACGTGCAGGACGCCGATCACCTCGTCGTCGCTCCACAGCGGCACGCCGAGCATGACTCGGATGCCCTTCTCCCACAGGATCGGGTTCGACACAGTCGTGGCGTCCACGCGGTCCAGCACCATGGGCCGCTTGTTGGCGGCGATCGCGCCGGCGAATCCCACTCCCACCGGAACCCGTACGCCTTGGCGGACCTCTTCCTCCAGCCCGCACGCGGCGCGCGCGACCAGCTCCTCAGAACCCTCTTCGCGCAACAGGACCGCCGCGGTATCCGCGCCGAGGATCACCCTGACACGTTCAAGCAATTCAACGATCAGGTCTTCGACATCCAGTCGCGCCAGAGTGCTGTCGGTGACCGCGAGGAGGTTGCGTAGCTTGTCAGCTTCGTCGTCCTCGGCCATGACGCAACTCTAGGGCGTAACGCGGAGTAGCCGCTTGCGGCACCCGAGGCAGTACCGCCACTCGCGAGCGGACGACCCCCATGGTTGGAGCCAAGGATTCACGTGGGTGATCGGGGGGAGTGGCCGACTACCACTGCACGGCGATGTATTTGCTCTCGAGATACTCGAGCAGCCCGTCGTGACCGCCTTCGCGGCCAAGCCCGCTGTGCTTTACCCCTCCGAACGGCGCGGCCGGGTCGGAGACAACGGCGCGGTTCAGGCCGACCATGCCGGACTCGAGCCGCTCGCTGATCCGGAGCCCGCGGGTGAGGTCGGCCGTGTAGACGTAGGCCACCAAGCCGTACTCAGTCTGGTTAGCTTTCGCTATCGCCTCCTCGTCGGTGTCGAACACGACGATCGGCGCGACCGGCCCGAAGATTTCCTCCTGCAGGATCGCTGCCGATGGCGGCACGTCCGCGAGCACGGTGGGTGGATAGAAGAACCCTGCGCCGCTGGGCACGGTGCCGCCGGTGACGAGGCGCGCGCCGGCGGTGATGGCATCGTTGACGAGCTCACGGACCTTGGTGCGGCCCTCCTCGTTGACCAGCGGGCCGAGCCGGACGCCGTCGTCCAAGCCGGGGCCGACGCGCAGCGCCGCCATCTGCTGGGCGAATCGTGTTGTGAACTCTTCGGCGATGCCGCGCTGGACGTAGAACCGGTTCGCCGCCGTGCATGCCTCGCCGCCGTTGCGCATCTTCGCGACCATTGCGCCAGCAACCGCTGCGTCGAGATCAGCGTCGTCGAATACGAGGAACGGTGCGTTGCCGCCGAGTTCCATGGCTGTACTGACCACGCAGTCGGCCGCCTCGTGCAGCAGCCGCCGGCCGACCTCGGTGGACCCGGTGAACGAAAGCTTGCGCACGCGCGGATCGTGCAGCATCGCCGAGACCATCGGACCGGATCGCCGCGACGGCACGACGTTCACCACTCCGTCGGGCACGCCGGCCCGGACGAGGATGTCGGCGATGGCCAGTGCGGTCAGCGGCGTCTCGGATGCCGGCTTGAGGATGACCGTGCAGCCGGCGGCCAGTGCCGGGCCGATCTTGCGGGTGGCCATCGCCGCTGGGAAGTTCCACGGCGTGACGAGCACGCTGACCCCGATGGGCTGGTGCAGTACCACAATCCGGTTCGTGCCGGCCGGCGCCATTCGCAGCTGGCCGTCTATGCGCACTGCTTCCTCGCTGAACCATCGGAAGAATTCCGCCGCGTAGGCGACCTCGCTGCGTGCGTCGGCCAGGGCCTTGCCGTTCTCCTGCACGATGAGCCGAGCGAGTTCGTCGGCTCGCTCGGTCATCAGGTCGAACGCGGTCCGCAAGATTTCGCCGCGTTCCCGCGGCGCACGTGCCGACCACCCAGCCAGCGCGCCAGCGGCTGCATCGACGGCGGCCGAACCGTCGGCCACGGTGGCGTCGGCCACGCTGGCTAGGACCTCCCCGGTCGCCGGGTCGATCACGTTCATCCGCCGATCGTCGGTGGCCGGCAGCCACTTGCCGCCGATGAACAGCTCGGTTCGGGCTGTCTGCACAACGGTCATTTCTGCATGGCCTTCTCGATGGTCTGGGCGATCCGCTCCACCGACGGGATGGCGAGGTCTTCGAGCGCGTCCGCGGACGGCAGCGGGATGTGGGGCGTCGTGATCCGGATGATCGGTCCGTCGAGATCCCAGAAGCACTCCTCACCGACGATGGAGACGATCTCGGCTCCCCATCCGCACAGCCGGGGATTCTCTTCGACAGTGAACAGCCGCCCAGTCTTGGAGACCTCGGCCAGAATCGTCTGGGTATCCAGCGGCACCAGGCTGCGGACATCAACCACCGTCGCGTCGATGCCCGCAGCAGCCAGGTGTTCGGCCGCGGCTAACGCGCGCGGCACCATCGCGGCCAGTGCGACGATGGTCGCGTCGTCCCCATTGCGCAGCACCTTCGCGGTGCCGAGTTGGTCGACGATCTCGCCGTCGGGCACGTGTGCCTTGGTGGAGTACAAACCCTTGTGTTCGAAGAACATCACGGGGTCGGGGTCGCGCACGGCAGCGGCCATCAACCCGATGACATCAGCCGGTGTGGACGGCGCAACCACCTTGAGCCCGGGCACCATCATCGCCCAGTTCTCGACCGACTGTGAGTGCTGCGCGCCGAAGCGCAGGCCGCCGCCGTTGCCCGACCGGATCACGAGCGGAAAGCTCACTTGACCGTCGGTCATGTAGCGGCTCTTGGCGATCTCGTTGGCGACGATGTCCCAGCAGACCGCGAAGAAGTCCGAGAACATGATCTCGGCGATCGGGCGGAGGCCTGTCATCGCGGCGCCCATTGCAGCACCGAGGATTGCCTGTTCACTGATAGGGGTATCTCGCACGCGAGTCGGCCCGAATCGTTCTAGCAGGCCGGGCGTCGCCTTGAACACACCGCCGGCTGCGCCGATGTCCTCGCCGAGGAACAGCACTGAGTCGTCGCGATCCATCTCCTGCGCTATTGCGCGTGCGACTGCGTCCCGGTAGCTCAGTTGCGCCATGCGGCACCTCCGTCGGCCCAGACGTTCGTCATCAGCCGGTCCGGCCCCGGTGGGGGCGCCGCCTTCGCTGCCTCGGTGGCGACGTCCACCTCGTGTGCTGCCTCGGCGTCGATGGCCACGATCTCTTCGTCGGCGACTCCCGCCTGTCGCAGCCGGGCGCGGTAGACATCGGTGGGGTCGTAGTGCGCCCACGCCGCAGCCTCCTCGACGCCCTTGTACTTACCGGGATCCGCACGCGAGTGACCGCCCGATCGGTAGGTCTGTGCCTCGATCAAGGCGGGCCCGCCGCCGGTACGAGCGCGGTCCAGGAATTGCATGGCGGTGAGGTAGACGGCGTCTGCGTCGTTGCCGTCAATGAGGATGTGCT
>JAOPWD010000129.1 GCA_025965875.1 Pseudonocardiales bacterium | reverse complement strand
ACCAGCTCGGCAGCGCCGTCCTCGAGCTCGATTTTGACCTCGGCATACGCGATGCCCGAGTGCTCCAAACCGGACTTGAGACGCGAGCAGTAGCCGCACCAGGTCGTCGTGTACATCGTCAGCATCTGGCGCAGACCCTTCAATCAGGAAGTCGTGAGCTTGCGTTAACGCCGAAACAGCGTCCGGACATTCCGCAACTACCGGTCTGACAACCACTGTTGTACAAGATGGCTTGTGCAAGAGCGGGGTTGCCGATCGCGGCCGGCAGTACTGGCGGCGTGCGCGGTGCGTGCGGCTCGCACCCCGACTGGGCCGCCGGATCGGCAGCGCGCGAGCCCTGCTGGTGCGGTCGGTTTTCAGCTCGCAGTGTGGATCCCGCTCGGCTCGTTCGTGGTGGCGTCGCTGATCCTGCTGGCCGCGCCGATCCGTGGCGAGCGCGACCTGCCACCCGCCGTACCGAAGCGTCGGAGCTCGCTGGCACGATCGGGGCGTGACCGAACCCGATGCAGCCGAGGCGGTGCTGGCCGGGCTCGACCCCGAGCAGCGCGCCGCTGCCGTCGCGGTGCGCGGCCCGGTGTGCATCCTGGCCGGCGCGGGTACCGGCAAGACTCGTGCAATCACCCACCGCATCGCCTATGCCGTGCGCTCGGGCGCGGTGCCACCGGGCCAACTGCTGGCGGTCACCTTCACCGCCCGGGCCGCAGGCGAGTTGCGCACCCGGTTGCGCAGGCTCGGCGCCCAGGGCGTGCAGGCCCGCACTTTCCACGCCGCCGCGCTGCGCCAGCTGACCTACTTCGCGCCGCGGGTGCTCGGCGGCGGCATGCCCGACGTCGTCGACAAACCGTTGCGGCTGGTCGGCAACGCGGCCGCCCGCCTGCGGCTGCGCACCGACCGGACCGAATTGCGCGACCTTGCCGCCGAGATCGACTGGGCCAAGGCCGTCCTGGCCACCCCCGACGACTACGCAGCGCGGGCCCGGGCGGCCGGGCGCGAGACGTCCACGACGCCCGAGACGATCGCCAAGGTCTACGCGGAGTACGAGCAGACCAAGCTCCGCGCCGGCCAGCTCGACTTCTCCGACCTGCTACTCGTCATGTCCGGGGCCATCGAGGAATACCCCGACGTCGCCGAGGAGATCCGCTCGCGCTACCGGCACTTCGTCGTCGACGAGTATCAGGACGTCTCGCCGCTGCAGCAGCGGATGCTCGACGCCTGGCTCGGTGGCCGCGACGACCTGTGCGTCGTGGGCGACGCCAACCAGACGATCTACTCCTTCGCCGGCGCCACCCCCGAACACCTGCTGGGGTTTCGCCGGCGCTATCCGGAGGCTGTCGTCGTTCGCCTCGAGCGCGACTACCGCTCTACGCCGCAGGTGGTCGAGCTAGCCAACCGGTTGGTGCGCGGCAATGCCGACGGCGCGAAGCTGACGCTCATCGGTCAGCGCGCCGACGGCCCAGCGCCGAGCTTCGCCGAGCACGACGACGAGCCGGCCGAGGCGAAGTCGGTCGCCGCGCAATGCCGCGGGCTGATCGATGCGGGCATCCCCGCGGCCGAAATCGCCGTGCTGTTCCGCATCAACGCTCAGTCCGAGGTCTACGAGCAGGCGCTGGCCGACGCCGCCGTGCCGTACGTGCTGCGCGGTGGCGAGCGGTTCTTCGATCGCCCCGAGATCCGCGAGGCTCGCCTGCTGTTGCGTGGCGCGGCGCGAGCCGGGCAGGACGGCGACAAGTTGCCCGACGCGGTGCGCTCGGTGCTGTCGAGCCTGAACTGGCACGCCGAGCACCCGCCACCCGGCGGCACCGCCCGCGAGCGGTGGGAATCGCTGACGGCGTTGGTCAACCTGGCCGACGACCTCATCGCGACGATGCCCGAGGCGCAACTGCCGGACCTGGTGGCCGAACTCGACGCCCGTGTCACCGCCCAACACGCGCCGACCGTGCAGGGTGTCACGCTGGCCTCGCTGCACTCGGCCAAGGGTCTGGAGTGGGACGCCGTCTTCCTCGTCGGCCTCACCGACACCACCGTGCCGATCTCGCACGCCACCACCGACGCGCAGATCGCCGAGGAACGGCGGCTACTCTACGTCGGCATCACCCGCGCACGTGAACGCCTCGCGCTGTCCTGGGCACTGGCCCGCAGCCCGGGGCAGCGCCGCGGCAGACGGCCGAGCCGATTCCTCGACGGGTTGCGCCCGCACGTTGCGCGAGACGTCGCCACCAAGCAGGCGAAGAAGAAGGGCACCGCGCCCGAAGCTGCCGACGCCGAACTGTTCGGCCGGCTGCGGGCGTGGCGCAAGGCGCAGGCCGAAGCGCAGGGCTCGCCGCCCTACATCGTCTTCAGCGACGCAACGCTCGTCGCGATCGCCGACGCCCGGCCGCAGTCAACGGCTGCGCTGGCCCGGATCTCCGGCGTCGGGCCGATGAAACTCGAGCGCTACGCCGAGCCGCTGTTAGCCGTCCTGGGCGGCGCCGACCCGGCGAGCGTCGACGCGGTCGTCGTCTCCTAGAACTCGGCGTCGACGGTCTCGGTCTCGGGCCCGGCCGGCACCAGAGCGGTGACGGCTGCGGCCACCAGGATCAGGACGGCGGATGCCAGCAGGGCCTGATGGACGCCGGCGCGGAACGCCCCGGTCGCGGCATCGACGATCGGTCTGAGGATCACCGGGGGATGGGCGATGTCGATCCCGCCGACGTTGCCGCCACCGGTCTCGATGGCGTCGATGATCAGCTTCTGGATCGAGCCGGTGATGCCGATCGCGCTCAGCCGATCGGACAGGTCGCCGGTGAGGTGTGCATTGACCAGCGCACCCAGCGCGACGACGCCGACGACCGCGCCGATCTGCCGGCTGGTGTTCGTGGCCGAGGCCGCCATCCCCGAATGCGCGGCCGGGACGTGGCTGAGCACGGCCGAGGTCAACGGGACGACCGCGATACCGAAGCCGAGGCCCGCCACCGCGAGCACGATCGCGAGCGGCGCGAACGAGGGCGTCGCCGTGAGGTAGTGCCGGGTCAGCAGGATGCCCACCGCGCCGAAGACACAGCCGACGATCATCGGCACGCGCGAACCGGCACGGCCGACCCAGATCCCCGTCAGCAACGAGCCGAGCACGATCGCCGCGGCCATCGGCGCGAAGACACCCGCCAGTCGCCAACCGGAGTAGCCGACGGCCACGTCGAGATACAGTGCCGTGAAGAAGAAGATCGAGAACACCCCGAAGTAGACGGCGAATGCTACGAACAGCGCGCTGCGCACGATCGGTTTCGACAGGTACTTCAGGTCCAGCATGGGATTGCGGGCCCGGCGCTCGACGAGGACGAAGGCGATCAGACACAGGCCACCGATCACGAACAGCGCGATGATCCACGGCGCGGAGTAACCCGCGCGCTCGCCGGAGATGCCCGCGAAGATCACGCAGCCGAGCGCGGCGGTGCCGAGGACGAAGCCGGTGCTATCGACGCGGCCCGGTTGCGGGTCGGCGCTGTTGGGCACGAACAGCACCGTCGCGACCAGCAGCACGATGCCCAATGCCAGGTTGAACCAGAACACCGTGCGCCAGTCACCGGCACCGACGAGCACGCCGCCGATGACCGGCCCGAGCGCCAGGGCCAGCCCGGATACAGCGGCCCACGCGCCCAGCGCTCGCGCCCGCACTGCGCGCTCGCCGTAGAGGTGCCGGATCACCGACAGGGTGCCCGGCTCAGAAGCGGCTGCGCCCACGCCCATCACGGCCCGTCCAGCGATCAGCGCCTCGACGTTCGGGGCCAGCGCACACAACACCGAGCCCGAACAGAAGATGACGATGCCGACGACCATTACGGACTTGCGTCCCAGCCGGTCGCTGAGCGAGCCCGCGATGAGCATCAGGCTGGCGAAGACCAGCGCGTAGGCGTTGACCACCCATTGCAGCGCGATCACGCCCGCGTGCAGGTCGGCCTGGATGCTGCCGAGGCACACGCTGACGATCGTCGTGTCGAGGAAGGTCAGGAACAGCACAGCGAGCACGGTCGCGAGTGCCACGCCACGCGGGCTCGCGCGGCCGGTGGTGGTCAACGGTGTGCTCAGCCCGGCAGCGCTGTCGCGGAGGCAGTGGTGCAGACGGGTGGCGGTGCGCCCTGAGCGGAGAGCAGGCTGCAGAAGGTCGCGCCGGCCACCTTCCACGTGCCGTTCTCGCGGATGGCGTAGCCGGTCTGGTTCGGCAGCGCGGGCGACCCATCGAGCAGCAGGGTGAAGATCACCGTCGCCTTGTTCGCGGACCCCACCGTCACCTTCGTGACCTTGACCGAGACGGCTTTCGCGAACTCGGACTTCTGCTGCTGCGAGATCGCCTGCGAGAACGCGCTGCCGTCCTGGATCAATTGCAGTCGCTCGGCGTCGGCGACCGTGGGGGCGAAGAAGCGGAGGTAGGACGTCGTGATCTCGGTGGCTGCCGCGTCACTGACGCCGCTGGCGACGTCGGTGCCGACGGGTGTCTGCCCGGTCGACTTGGGCGACGGCTTGTCGTTGGAACTGCTGCAACCGGCGACCGTGGCCGCGACGAGCAGGCACGCGACAGCGAACGTGCGCCAATGCAGGATGCCGCTGGCCGGCGTCGTGGCTTCGGTCCTCGTGTCGATCATGGGTGGTCCCTTTTGCACAAGCCCATCCTGCTGCCTGTGACCAGTTCTATGCGGACGGCGCGCTCGGGCCGGGAGGACCCCGAAAGACGCGGAGAATTAAATAGCTTGCGGCTTGCTTCTACCCTTCGTTAGATTGCAACGAGTGCAGACACGTCGCGCCTGATCATCTTGCGCGCATGACGAACGGAAGGGGGTGGCTCCGATGGTGACGAACACGATCACGACGGCGGCCACCCTGCGAACCCGCAGCGAGTCGCCGTTCGTGCTGCCCACCGGACCAGCGTCCTGGCAGCTGCCCCTGTCCCACTCCGAGAGCGGTTTCGGATTCGCACAGGGCACCAGCACCCACGACGCCACGTTCATGGTCATCAACCCGGTCCCGATGGGCCGCGGCGATGCCCAGGCCGCCAAGCAGGACCGTCCACCTCGAGGGGTGCCCCGCTGATCACCGATCAGCGAGAGGCTCCTCGAGGCCGCGGCTCCCAGCTTGGGAACCGCGGCCTTTGTTATTTCCAACTGCATACCAACCCAAGAAGGAGGTGACCCGACGTGTTGACCAGCTTCGCACCAGAGGACCTTGTCCCTGACCCGCTCGGGCTCGACCCGCTCGCCAAGGACTGTCCAGACAATGTGCCCTGCCGAGTGCAGGACCCGGATCTCTGGTTCGCCGAGACGCCCGCCGAACTGGAGCAGGCCAAGGCTCTGTGCTTGGACTGCCCGGCCCGGCTCGCGTGCCTCACCGGCGCTCTCGAGCGTCGGGAGCCATGGGGTGTCTGGGGCGGCGAGATCTTCGAGCGTGGCGCGATCGTCGCCCGCAAGCGCCCGCGTGGCCGTCCCCGCAAGGACGACCGCACCGAGGTGGCTGCATGACGAGCATCCGCACGGCCGGCACCCGCCGACCCACCGCGCTGCGAGCACCGAACCCAATGATCACGAACACAAACCTGACTTCAACCACCTTTACAAGGAGCATCGAGATGTACACCATGCATGAAGCGCTCGCGCGCGAACGAATACGTGCGATTGAGCGAGACACGCACCAGTTGCGCGTCGCCAGGGAGCTGGCCTCGGCCCGCCGCTGGCATCGCGTCGAGGTGCGTGCCCACGCTGCAGCACGGCGGGCCCGCGCCGCCGAGCGGCGACACGCCCTGCGGGCGGTCTAAGAAGCTAGGGCGCAAGGAACGCCACCGAGAAGGCGCCCCGCTACCGAAGCGGCCGTCGGATCACCCGATCCGGCGGCCGCTTTCGCGCCCCTGCGTTGCCCTCTCAAGCGCCGGCGAAGGGCGACCGTGCGGTACCGGACCGACGTCGCGAAGCGGACCCCGTCGTGAACCCGGTGATCAACTCGCGTTTGCTGCGCTGAACCCCAGCAAAGCGCGCACTGGACGCGAGTTGATCACCGACGTTTCGGCCGGGGCTGGCCACTACGTCCGCGCGGTCGACTCGCAGTTGGTGGCCGGCCGATCAGACACCGCCGGCCCGAGCCCACGGAGCCCGGCAGCGGGTCCGTCACCACCACTGCTGATCGAGTTTGGCCTCGATCGATCGGACGTGTTTGCGGGTGCATTCGGCGCAGACCCAACGGGTGCGGTTGCCGTCACGGGTCTCGACGACGTCGGCGCACCAGGTCAGCGGCGGGTCGCCGTCCTCAACGGGATCGGCGACCCGGCCACAGATCGAGCACGTTTCCTGCACAACTCATTCCTACGCGCTTGCGACCTTCGTCTAACGCGACAACCGGCTCGTGGCATGTTGTTTCGCAGCGTCACCAGAGCGACATCGAGCGCTGGAAGATGCCGGCCAGATCGTCCGCGTCGACCGGCCGCGGTGCCGTGGCCAGCAGCCGCTGCTGCTTGAGCGCGCCCTCGACCAGCTCGTCGATATCAGCATCACCGAAGCCGACCGCGGCGACGCCGTCGGGAATTCCGATGTCGCGCATGAGGGCGGTGAGGACGCCCGGCAGCAGGGCGCCCGGATCGGAGGGCATGGCGGCCGCCGGGTCGAGCAGCCGCGCGGCGCGCACGTGTCGATCCGGCGCGGCGTCGAAGGTGAACCGGAACGACTCCGGTGCGGTGAGCGAGACGGCCATGCCGTGCGGCACCATCGCCTCGCCGGTGGGGTAGTCGGCGGGATGGAAGTCACGCACCTGGCCCGCGATCGGGTAGGCGTTCGCGTGCGGGATGTGTACGCCGGCGTTGCCGAAGCCCAGACCGGCGAACGTCGCGGCCAGCGCCATCGAACCTCGCGCCGCACGGTCGTCGCCGTGCGAGACAGCCCGCCGAAAGCTCGTGGCCAGCAGGGAGAGCGCCTTCTCGGACCACATGTCCGAGATCGGGTTCGACCCGCAGTAGGGCACTCGCTGGGCGGGCTCCTTGCGCGCGACCGCGGTGTAGGCGCGCGCCGTATAGCTCTCCAAGGCGTGGCAGAGGATGTCCATGCCGGCCGAGGCGGTGACGCCGGCCGGCTGGGTGAGGGTCAGCGCCGGGTCGACGACGGCCAGCGTGGGCCGCAGCCGGGCGTGGCTGATGCCGGACTTCACCCGCTGCGCCAGCACATCCATGACGCAGATCGTGGTGCTCTCGGCGCCGGTGCCCGTGGTCGTGGGCACCGCGACCAGTGGGTGCAGCGGGTTGCTCGGCGCCTGGCCCCCGCCGACCGGCGCGTTGACGTAGTCGATGAGCTCGCCGGGGTTGGTCAGCAGCAGGTTGACCGCCTTGGCCGTGTCGATGCTCGAGCCGCCACCGACAGCGACGAACGCGTCCCACGGCCCGTTGGCCCGCGCCCAATCGATCGCGGCCTGCATGCTGGCGTCGGTCGGCTCGATGCGCACGCCGTCGAACACAGCCGCCGCAACCCCGAAATGCGCCATCTGCACGGCGATTCGCTCGGGCAACCCGGTCGCCGCGACACCGGCATCGGTGACCACAAGCGCGCGGCGAGCGCCCAGTTGGGCCAGGTCGTAGCCGATCTCGTCGGAGGCGCCGTCGCCGAACTTCAGCGCGGGTGCGCCATAGGTGAAGACGCTCTCCGGGGCCGGCTGGCTGGTCACGCGGCGGGTTGGGCGAAGCCGGGCTGCCACTGCTCGGCCAGTGAGCGGTACGGCGCGGTCGCCCCCAGTTGGCAGAGCACGCCGATGGAGCCGAGCGTGACCCGATGGATCAACAGGTAAGACGGCGGCAGGTTGAACTGACGGCCGACACGGGCATCCTGGCTGCGCGGGTCAGCGATCCGGCTGGCCTGCTGACGCATCCACGCACGGCTGAAGGTGAACGTCGGGGTGACGAGCGGGGCGACGATGGGACCGAGGTAGTCCATGACCTGCTGCGAGTCGACCGCGACGCCGGACCGCAGGAAGCCCTGGGCCCGCATCTCGCGCATCACGCCGTCGCTGTCGCCGTTCAGCGCCAGTCGGGTCAGCCGCCCGAGCGGCTCGGGAAAGCCTTCGGGCAGTCGGGCGACGGCGCCGAAGTCGACCACGCCGAGGCGGCCGTCGGCCAGGATCCGGAAGTTGCCAGGGTGCGGGTCACCGTGCAGCAGTTTGGCCCGAGCCGGCGCGGAATAGTGCAGCAGCGCCAGCAGCGAACCGGCCTGGTCGCGTTCGGCTTGCGTGCCGCTCGTGATGATCCGCGACAGGGGCGTGCCCTCGAGCCATTCGGTGACGATCACCTTTGGCGCACTGGCAACGACGCGGGGGATGGCAATGTCGGGGTCGTCGGCGAAGGCAGCCGCGAATTGGCGTTGGGCGTCAGCCTCGAGGGCGTAGTCGAGCTCTTCGAGCACCCGGTGCTTCAGCTCGGCCAGCAGCGGTTTCACCTCGAGGCCGGGAGACATGCGCGAGAACAGCCACGCCATGCGCGATAGCTGGGTGAAATCGGCCAGCAGCGCCGGGCCTGCACCCGGGTACTGCAGCTTGACGGCCACGTCGCGGCCGTCGGCCCACACTGCGCGGTGCACCTGGCCGATGCTGGCCGCCGCGGCCGGAACCTCGTCGAAGGACTGGAAGCGATCGGGCCAGCGCCGTCCGAACTGCTCGTCGAGCACCCGGTGCACGGTTGTGGTCGGCATCGGCGGGGCGGCTTCCTGCAGCTTCGTCAGCGCGGCGCGGTACGGCGCGGCCGTGTCTTCGGGCAGCGCCGCCTCGAACACCGACAGCGCCTGCCCGAACTTCATTGCGCCGCCCTTGAGCTCACCCAGCACCGTGAACAGCTGCTCGGCGGTGCGGGCCTGTAGATCGGCGGTGACCGCATCGGACGACATGCCGGTGATCCGTTTGCCCAGCCCAACCGTCGCGCGACCCGCGACGCCCAACGGGAGCGACGCGAGCTTCGCGGTGCGGGCCACTCGGCGCTGCGGGATGTCGGTCACGGGGTCATTGTGCCGCAGGGCTGCGCCCGCAATCGCAATCTGGGTGAACCGGCCAGCTGCGCCGCCGGATCCGCCAATCCGGCAACTGCATTTCCAACGTCCCTTCGATGACGGCCGGCTCACCACCGTCGAGGTAAGCGAGCGCCTGCTGTGCGGTGACCCCGGCCACGATGGTGGCCAGGGCGACGTCGGAGGCGCCGCCGTGGCGCCGGGCGACGGTGAGCTGGACGGCCAGCGCGGTCCACGCCGGATCCCGGTCGCGGCGGTGCAAGTCGGCGCAGCGCAGGCAGCTGGTGAGGCCGGGGAGGACGAGCGGCCCGACCACGCCATGATCGGCGCCCAGGCGGACGGCGAGGTGCGCGCACTCACGGGCGTGTAATGCAGCACGCCGGTCGCCGTCGATGGGCTCGTCAACGGCGAGCACGATCAGGTCGGGACGCTCGCCCATCGGCAGCGGGGTGGTGTCGGCTTCAGGTGCTGCGCGCCGCACGGCTGAGTTGGCGGCGGTGACGAAGCGCCGACCCTCGTCGGCCGGGCCGACGCCGCCCGGCATCGCTTGATGCAGGTGCACGTCGCCGGAATCGACCAGATGAACCCGGCCGATTCCGGCGGCGGCCAGCAGCGCGGCGACGTGTGCCGCGACCCGCCCGGCTCCGTGGATCGCCACGGCGCAATGTCGCCGGGCGTTGAGCAGTTCCGCCGCCCGCTGCCCGTGTCGGGCGGTGAGCGCCGCGAGATCGGCGGCCAGTCGAGGCTGGGGCGGCGCGAGCCGCGCGTCGGTGTCGGACTCACCACCTGCTCCGGGATCGACCCTTGGCCACAGGTAGCCGGCTTCGGTGAGGCTGGCCAGTGAGTGCCGCGTGGCCTCCTCGGCGGCCTCCCAGGCCGGACCGACGGCCGAACCGCGTGGTGCGACGAGCCGACGCACGGTGGCTGGGTCGAGGCCCTCGACGAGCACCGCGCGGGCGCCGAGTTCGAGTTGCACCACATCCTCGGCCCGCCACAGCAGGCGAGCGGCGGGATTGAGCATCACGTCGACAATGACGTCGACAGCGGTGTCGCGAGCCATGCGCTCACCGTGCCACGGAAGGATCCACCCCATTCGGTTGTCCACAGGCCGCGTGGGGTGAAAGGGGCGACTTGTCCAACTCTCAAGTTCGCGTTTACGTGTCCACACCTGTGGATAACCATGTGGATAATGTCCAATTCCGGGGCCTCAGGCTGTGGATATCACCCGATAATGTGTGTATCGCGTACGTGTCCGAGCGGCGGGATACCGTGTGCGTATGGTTGCCCCGGGCGGTGTCACCGTCGAAGTGCGGCGCAGCGTCCGGCGCCGCCGCACGGTGTCCGCGTACCGCGACGGAGAGCGCATTGTCGTGTTGATCCCGGCGCGGTTCACCCGCGCCGAGGAGGACCAGTGGGTGGCCAAGATGGTCGCCCGCCTCGACACCGGCACCCGCCGCCGCCCGCGCCGCGCCGGCACCGATGCCGCGCTGCTGCGCAGGGCCGCGGATCTGTCCGCCAAATACCTCGACGGCCGCGCCGAGCCGATGAGCGTGCGCTGGGTCGCCAACATGCGCACCCGGTGGGCGTCGTGCACACCGGTCGACCGCACGATTCGCCTGTCGGACAAGCTGCGGCCGATGCCGCCCTGGGTGCAGGACTACGTGCTGCTGCACGAATTGGCGCACCTGCTCGTGGCCGGGCACGGGGCGGACTTCTGGGTCCTGGTCGGACGCTATCCGCGCACCGAACGGGCGCGCGGCTACCTCGACGGCATCAGCGCCGCGGCGAGCCTGAACTTCGCCGACGACCTTGCCGACGACCTCGAACCGGACGCCCTATGACGGGCTCTGCTCCTCGGTGGGCGGGTCCTCGAAGCCGGTGAGCTCGTGCCCGCCGATCGTGTCCGCGTAACCGAGGGGGTCATCGAGGTCCTCGGCGCTGGGCAGCAGATCAGGATGCGACCAGATCGCGTCGCGTCCGGTGATGCCGTGCTTCTCGGTGACGCTCCACCACAATGCGGCCGCCTCCCGCAGCCGGCGCGGGCGCAACTCGAGTCCAACGAGCGTGGCGAAGGTCTGCTCGGCTGGACCGCCGGTCGCGCGCCGGCGTCGCGATGCTTCGCGCAGCGCCTCGGCGCCCGGCATGCGATCGCTGGCCGCGGCGGCGACCACCGCGTCGACCCAGCCCTCGACGAGGGCGAGCAGGGTCTCGAGCCGGCGTAGGGCGGTCTGTTGCTCGGGCGTCTCTTCAGGGGCGAACAGGCCGCCGGCCAAAGCGTTCTGCACGCTCTCGGGGTTCGACGGGTCGATCTCGCCCATGGCCCGCTCGATCGCGGACATGTCCACGCTGATTCCCCGCGAGTACGCCTCGACGGTGTCGAGCAGTCGCTGGCGCAGCCACGGCACGTGCCCGAACAGGCGTTGGTGAGCCGCCTCGCGCAGGGCTAGGTAGAGGCGGACCTCGTCCTCGGGACGCTCCAGGCCGGCACCGAATTCCGCGACGTTCTCCGGGACGAGCGCGGCGACGCCGATCGGGCCGAGCGGCAGGCCGACGTCGGTCGAGGCCACGACCTCCTGGGCGAGCCCACCGAGGCCCTGTCCGACCTGGGCGCCGAACATCAGGCCACCGACCTGGGACATGATCCCGGCCAGCGGGTTCCCGGCACCGAGCTCGGCGAACTGCTCCGCGGGGATCGCCGAGGACATCGCGGCCACGACACGCGCAGCCACCGGGTCGCACAGCAGCGCCCACACCGGCAGCGTCTTCTCGATCCATTCCAGTCGCGTCCACGACTCGACCGACGTCACGCCCGAGGGCAGGTCGGTGACCGCGTCCAGCCACAGGTCGGCGAGCCGTACTGCGTCGGACACGGCCGTGGCCTCGGCCGCACTGACCTGCTGCTGGGCGCCACCGAGGCTCGATACCGCCAGTTGCCGGGCCAGATCCCAGTTGACCGGCCCGCCCGACCACGACATCAGCTTCTGCAGTTCGGCGAACAACGGCATAGCTCCGGACAGATCGCCCCCGCCTCCGGGTTCACCGTCGTCCTTGCCGAACCCGAACGGGAGATTGCCGCCGCCGCTAGTCATATCTGCCACGGTAGTAGCGACGAGCAATCCGTGCTGTTCGTTCCCACCGAGGCTGTGTTGCGCCGACGGTGAACACCCGGGTGCAGGTAGCGTCGCGCCCATGGCCTGGGCGGTGTGGTTGGCGGCGCCGGTGGCCGCGACGGTGCTCGCGGCGCTGTGGGCGTGGTGGCGGGCCCGCCCGGCGCGCACGCCGAGCGCGAAGGCCGCAATGCAGGCGCACCGTGACTATCTCGACGCCCTCGTCGTCCCTGCCCGCGGCACCGCGCGCGCAGCTACGGGCACACCTCGCGTCGAGTCTGCGGACACAGCCCACTAAACCGCGGCAGTTACAGTGCCGAGGTGAGTCGACGCGTGCGCACCCTGCTCGTGGGTGGAGTTCTCTTCCTGGTGTTGTTCGTCCTGGCCCTGACGATGCCGGTGCCCTACGTCATCCTTTCGCCTGGGCCTACTTACAACACCCTGGGTACCGACGACTCGGGCAACACGATCATCGTGATCAATGGCACGGCGACGAAGGCCACGACCGGCCATCTGAATCTGACCACCGTCAACGTCTCGACGCAGCAGCTCACCGCGTTCGCGGCATTGGACGGCTGGCTGCTGCACGACGAGGTGGTCGTCCCGAAAGCCTCGATCTACCCGCCGGGCAAGACCCAGAAGCAGGTCGACACCCAGAACACCCAGGAGTTCGCGCAATCGCAGGACAGCGCCACCGCCGCGGCTTTCTGCGAACTCGGCTACCCGAAGGGCTTCGGGGTCATCACGGTCGATCCGAAGGGACCGTCGCACGGAATCCTGCAACCAGGCGACCGGCTGCTGACCCTGAACGGCCAGGCGATCAACTCGACCACGGCCATCACCGCAGTGCTGCAGACCCAGACACCAGGCAGCGTCGCGAAGGTGTCCGTCACTCGCGGCGGGAAACCCGCGGCATTGAGTGTTCGCCTGACCGCCCCGCCAGCGGGCGGCAAGGGAGCCAGGCTCGGGATCACCGTCGCCAATGGCTGCTTGGCGCCGTTCGAGGTCGACCTGGGCCTCGGCAACCAGATCGGCGGCCCGTCGGCCGGCTTGATGTTCGCCCTCGGAATCATGGACAAGGTCGGCAAGGTCGACCTCACCAAGGGCATGTTCATCGCCGGCACCGGCACGATCGACACCCAGGGCACCGTGGGTCCGATCGGCGGCATCGCCCTGAAGATGATTGCCGCTCGGCACAAGGGTGCTTCGGTGTTCCTGGCTCCGGCCGACAACTGTGCTGACGTGCGGGGCGCGATCCCGAAGGGTCTCGACGTCGTCAAGGTCGACACCCTGCACTCGGCTGTCCAGGACCTGCTCGCGCTACAGACGGGCCAGGCCGTTCCGCACTGCTGACCCCAGGTGAGCGGTCCTACTCGAGCGTGGCGAGCAAGGCTGCTGCGAGGTTCGGGGCGAGGTCAGGCCCCGTGAGCAGTGCCTCGTCGCCCCCGTCGGTGCTGCGCAGCCGCAGGACCGACGCACTGCTCCCGTCGCGCAGCACGGCCACTACCAGCCGCGCCTCGCGTCGCTCGGGGTGGCTCGACGCGGCGGCCGCGGCTGCGTCGACGTCGGCGAGCTCGGCCTCTGCCGCCGGCGGCAGCATCACGATCTCCTGGCTCAGCGCGCAGCCGCCAACCGAGTCCGGCCACGCGATCTGGGCCAGCGTCTCGTCCAAGGGTCCGTCCGGCAGATCCTCCTGCTCGATCGGCGTCAGCGCGTCGCCTACGCCCTCGGCCAGCCCGAGTTTGGCGGCGGTATCCGGCTCATCGGCCGCGAACCGGTCGGCCCGGACGAGTGCGAACAGCACCGGCGGGCGGTCCCAGCCCGATCCGCCGACATGTGCTTCGATCTCGGCAGCCACTGATTCGAGGAACACAGGCTCGGTCACGCTCCCATCGTGCCGCATGCCGACGGCCGCTCGGCCGGAACCCGGTGCGCGGCCGGTACGTTGTGCCGAGAGTTGACCAAACCTGCGTCAAGGAGCTGCCCGTGGCCATGCGGCCGCCGATTCCGAGCCTGGCCCTCTCCCGACGGTGGAAGATCGCGCTGTCGGTTGTGGGCATCCTGATCGCCTTGCTGATCGGGTTCACGTCGCTCACCGGCATCTACATCAACTGGCTTTGGTTCGGCGAGGTCGGCTACCAGGGCGTTTACCGGACCGTCCTGTGGACCAAGATCTTCCTGTTCCTGATCTTCGGCGTCACCATGGCGCTGATCATCGGGGTGAACCTCGTCGTCGCGTACATGTTGCGACCGCCGTTCCGACCGATGTCGGCCGAGCAGCAGAACCTCGAGCGTTACCGCGTGATGGTCGAGCCGCGCAAGAAGCTGGTACTCGCGGGCGTCGTCGTCATCGCACTGTTCGCGTCCGGGCTGTCGGCGACCGGTCATTGGCAGACGTGGCTGCTCTGGCTGCACGGCTCGAAGTTCGGCGTCCAGGATCCGCAGTTCCACCGCGACATCTCGTTCTTCGCGTGGGACTACCCCGCGTACCGGCTCATGCTCGGCTTCGGCTTCACCGCCGTGCTGTTCGCGCTCATCCTCTCGGTGGGCGTGCACTACCTGTCCGGCGCCATCCGGTTGCAGACCCCCGGCCCGAAGATCACGCTGTCGGCGCGGCGTCACCTCACCGTCCTCGGCTTCGTGTTCGTGTCGCTCAAGGCGGTCGCCTACTGGCTGGACCGCTACGGGCTGGTGTTCTCCTCGCGCAGCAAGTTCACCGGTGCCTCCTACACCGACGTCCACGCGTCCCTGCAGGCCAAGACGATCCTGTTTTCCATCGCTATCCTCATCGCGATCGGTCTGATCGCCAGCATGTGGCTACGCAGCGCGATGCTGCCCGGAATCGGCTTTGCGGTACTGCTGATTCTCAGCATCCTGATCAGCGGCATCTACCCGGCGATCGTGCAGCAGGTTTCGGTCAAGCCCAACGCCAGCACCAAAGAGGCGCAATACATCGGGCGCAACATCCAGGCGACCCGGCAGGCCTATGGCATCGTCACCAACACCGGCTCGAACAACGGGCCGGTGACCTACAAGGACTACCAGGTCAACCTGTCGCCACCCACGAGCGCGATAAAGACGACCGACCCCACCGTGGCCAACATCCGCATCCTCGACCCCAACGTGCTGTCGCCGACCTTCAGCCAGCAACAGGCGCAGCAGAAGAACTTCTACGGCTTCCCGGCCAAGCTCGATGTCGACCGCTACACGGTCAACAGCGTCACCCGCGACTACATCGTCGGCGTCCGCGAGCTGAGCCAGGCCAAGCTGTCCGGCGACCAGACGAACTGGATCAACCAGCACACCAACTACACGCACGGTTACGGCTTCGTCGCGGCGCAGGCCAACTCCGACGTCACGGCCAACAACACCTACGCTGACGGCAACATCCCACAGGCCGGAGTGCTGAACGACGCGGTCCCGTTGAAGGTCCCGCAGGAATACTTCGGTGAACTGGCCAACGACTACGCGATCGTCGGCGCCAAAGGCGCGCCGCGCGAGTTCGACGGCGACGGTGCAGCGAAGGTGACTTATCACGGCAAGGGCGGAATCTCGTTGGGCAGCCCGCTGACCAAGCTCGCCTTCGCGGTGAAGTACAAGCAGACGAACTTCCTGCTCAACAACGCGGTGAGTGCCTCGGGGGGAAAGATCCTCATCAACCGCGACCCCCGCGAGCGGGTGCAGAAGGTGGCGCCGTTCCTCAAGGTCGATGGCGATCCGTATCCGATTGTCGATCCCGACACCGGGCATATCGTGTGGATCGTCGACGCCTATACGACGATGGCGAACTACCCGTACTCGGAGCGGCAGTCTCTGTCGGATCTCACCTCCGATTCGCTGACCAAGAACAAGAAGACCGCGGGTCAGCCGAACAGCCAGATCAACTACATCCGTAACTCGGTCAAGGCCACCGTCGATGCGTACGACGGCACGGTGAAGTTGTACCAGTGGGACAACAGCGATCCAGTCCTGAAGGCCTGGATGAAGACGTTCCCCGGGCTGGTCGCCAAGAATTCGACGATGCCGACGGGGATCCGCGAGCACGTGCGCTACCCCGAGGACCTGTTCGAGGTGCAGCGGTCGCTGCTCGAGCAGTACCACGTCGACGACCCGGTCACGTTCTACAACGTCGGCGACAAGTGGACCGTGCCGAGTGACCCCGCTCCCGGCGCCACAGGCGACCAGCCGCCCTACTACGTTCTCGCGGATGCGCCGAACGGTACGGGTTCGCAATCGCAGTTCCAGTTGACGTCGCCGATGAAGGTCAACAACAAGAGCAACCTGGCGGCCTTCATCACGGTGGACTCCGATCCCGGACCCGACTACGGGAAGATGACTGTGCTCCGGGTACCCACGGGTTCGGTGATCCAGGGGCCTGAACAGGTAGCGAACAACCTGTTCAGCACCGATGTGATCGCCCGCGAGATATCGCTGTTCGATCAACGCGGCTCCCAGGTTGTCTACGGCAACCTGCTCACGCTGCCGATCGGGGGCACATTCCTCTACGTCGAACCGCTGTACGTGCAGGGCGCGAACAACGGCTTCCCGCTCTTGCGCCGCGTCGCGATTTCCTATGGTGATCGCATCGGGTACGGCGCGACGCTCGCCGACGCGCTCGCCGATCTACCGGCCGGGCACTCGACCGGTGAGTCCCTGGGTTCGTCCGGCGGCGGCGCAAACTCGCCGCCACCATCGTCATCGAGCCCGCCGCCGTCCGGGACGTCGTCACCACCGGCGCCGGTGAACCAGGCTGCTGCGCTCGCCGATCTGAACAGCGCGTTTACCCAACTGGAGAATGCGTACAAGAGCGGCGACTTCCAGGCCATCGGCAGCGCGCAGGCGCAGGTGCAGAAGCTGCTACAGCAATACCTGGCCAAGTACGGGTCGGTGCCGTCTGGTTCTGGCACGCCCAGTTCGTCGCCGAGCAAGAGCAAATAGGACCGGTTTGGAGTCCGGCGCGCACGCCCGGTAGGCTGGACATACCGGCGCGGGGTGGAGCAGCTCGGTAGCTCGCTGGGCTCATAACCCAGAGGTCGCAGGTTCAAATCCTGCCCCCGCTACAACGCAAGGCAGTAAATACAAGGGCTCCAGTGCTCCGGCGCTGGGGCTCTTGATCATTTGTCATGCATTTGTCATGCAAAATCTCAAGACGCGGCTGACCTGGCCCGCCCTAGAGGGGGTGCCAGAAATCAGAATCGGCCAGCAGCCCAGGCCCGCGAAGGCGACCTGCAGCGCTTCCCCGGGCCGGAGAAGAAGAGGTCCCGGGAGCAGCGGAGCGATCTGGTCCCTGACCAATCGGCCGGCGCTGTGCCAGCCTGGCGACGCGTTCGACCGTGGCGTGCACAGCCGGTGTCTGTTGGTGGTCTGCTTGTGGAGTGATCGGAGTGCTTGCGGCCAGTTGGGCGACGGCACATTCATTCACTAGATCGGAAGTTCCTCCTTGACCGATGGCGTGGTGCAACCGCGCGCGAGTGTCCATGATCGCCGAGTATGCTCGGAGTTCGCAACCACGGTCGACGA
>JAOPWD010000111.1 GCA_025965875.1 Pseudonocardiales bacterium | reverse complement strand
CCGCGCTCACCGGAACACCGACGCCCGAGTTCCAGCTCACCCTCAAGGGCCTGCACCTGCCCGGCGCGGCCACCTCAAGTGACCTGGCCATCGGCGGCCCCGGCGTCGACATCCAGGACGCGCTGCTGTCACTGGTGCTCGGCCTCGTTCGCCAGGGCGCCGACGCTCTCTCGGGAGCGGCGGCCGCCGAAGTCGGCGCAGCGCTGGACCTGCTCGGCATCGGCGGCGCCGCAGGAATCCCGCCCCTGCCGGTAGCCGAACTGGTCGACCAGGGCGTCGACCGGCTGCGCGACTGGTTCGTCGAGGTGATGGGCGCCGCGCCGGCCCGCGCGGCCTGGCTCACCGCGCTGTCGCAGCTGCTCGGTGGAACCGTCACCGGCGATCACGTTGCGATTCAGATCGGCGGCGGCCCCGTCACGGCCACGATCGGGATCCGTGCCGCGACCACCCCGTCCGGCCACCTCGTCGTCACCCCGCAGCTCGGCCTGAGCCTGAGCAGCACGGTGGGCACGGTGCGGCTCGGCGCCGAAGCGGTCGCCGATCTGGTCGCCATCGACACCGCGACCGGAGCGCTCACTCCGATCCCCGACGCCGAGATCGTCGTCACCGCGGCCGGTACCGGCGCGACCAAGCTGCTCGATACAACGACGGCCAAGATCGGCTCGGTACGCCTGGGCCTGGCCGTCCGCGGCGGCGACCTGCACCCGTTGCTCGCGCTGCGCGCCGTCGAGTTCGGCGGCCACCCGCCGCAGGACCTCGACCTCTCGAGCCCGGACGCGGTCGTCGCGGCCGCCGGGCAGGTGGCCGCCACCCTGCTTGGGGACGCACTCGACGCGCTGGGCGCCGCTGGCACCGAACTCAAGGCGCTGCTCGGCCTGACCGGCACCGGCGCCATGCCCGCGCTGCAGGCCGAGCACCTGCTGACCGACCCGCTGGGCACCCTCGCCACGTGGTGGCACGACCTGCTCACCACCCATCAGGCCGACGTCCCCGCGGTGCTGGCCCACCTCTGCAACCTGGTGGCCCCCGCAATGCCACCGCCGTCGGTCACCGGCACCGGCACGGCGGCCGACCCGTGGTCCATCCCGATCGTCCCCAAGCTCACGATCGACGCCTGGCTCGACGCCGGGCGGCTGATCGTCGCGCCCACCCTGTCGCTGCGGTCCAACAACCTGGCCGGCGACTGCACGCTGGTGCTCACCACGGTCCGGATGCAGCTGGCCTCGATCGACCTGGCCGGTAAGCACGCCCAGTTCCCGCTGGCCGTCGACGTCACCGCGAAGCTGCGCGACCGTGGGAACACCGAGGCGCGCCTGGCCCTGGGGCCGGTCGCCATCGTGGCCGACTTCATCGGCGTCCAGGCCCGGTGGAGCCCCGCCGCCGGCTTCGGGGTGGACTTCCTGTCGCCGAACCTCGCCATCGACACCGGGCAGCGCCGGGTCCCACTGGTCCTGCCGACGCTCGATGCCAACGGGCACCTCGACGTCCCGCCCGCGGCCTGGACCTCGGTCGAGGCACTGCTCGCGGTGTTGGCTGCCAGCGCGCCAACCGGCTGGCTCGCCGACTTGGCCGACCTCACCGGGTGGACGCTCAGCGGCCAGGCCGCCGGCCCGCGGCTCTCGCTGGCCGAGTTGGTCGCGACGCCGGTGCCGACGCTGGAGGCCTGGCTGGCCGCGCTCGCGACCGATGCCGATCTGGTGGGCTCACTCACGGCCACCATCGCGCACCTCGCGGGCGGCAGCAGCGACGGGCTGGCCGGCGTGTTCTCCGGCAGCGGTACGCCCGAGGACCCCTGGCTGGCCGGCTTGGGCCGCACCTCTGCCGCGCCGGCGATCGCGGTCTGGCTCTCGCCGCACGGCCCGGTGCTGGCCGCCACGCTGGCCGGCGAGGCGCTGCACAGCTGGCGCCCCGGCATGCCTGGCCTGCCGCCCGAAGGCCTCGCCCAAGCGCTGTTCGACGAGGCCCGCTCCGGCCCGGACGTCGAGGCGCTGGCCCTTGGCCGCGACGAGATCGGCTCTGGCCTGCAGTCCCTCGCCGCGCGCTGGACCGGCACCGACGGCATGGTGGCCGCACCGCCCGCGCCGATCGCCGGCCTCAGCACCGTCGTCCGTCCGGACGTGTCGTGGCGGCAGCTACCTGAGGTGGTGGACCTGGCCGAGGTCGTGCCCGGTGGCGTGCCCGCGGGCGCAGTGGTGGTGCGTGTGTACGTCACCAGCGCCCCGTTCGATCCGAGGACGCTGCCGTGGGACCCCGCCGGCCGGCTGCTCGACCTCACCGGGCCGGCCCTGGCCGCCGCCTCGTTCTCGGTGCCCGCCCCGGCGGCCGGTCTGTGGGACGTCGCCCTGGCTCCGCGCGCCGACGCCGGCCTCGGCAACGCCGCCGACCCGGCCGGGCTCGTCGGCCAGAGCGCGCGGTTGCAGCAGGTCCTCAGTCAGCTGGCCGCTGCCGGTCCGGTGGTACTCGTCGCGTTCGGCGGCGCCGGGCACGCGGCCCGCATGGCTGCCGACGCCGTCACCGGTGTCACGCACCTGGTGACGCT
>JAOPWD010000110.1 GCA_025965875.1 Pseudonocardiales bacterium | reverse complement strand
CTCGTCGTCGCGGCGCTGACCGTCGTGCTGCTGGCGCATCCGCGGTTCTCCGCCCGGCCCTGGCCGGCCGCGGCAGCCCGACCCCGGCTGACGATCCTGCGACGGCAGGCCGCGTACCTGGCACCAGTGATCCTCGGACCGGTCCTGATCGCCGGCTGGTTCTACGTGCTCAATCACAACCGCTACGGCAGCTTCAGTGGGTCGAACATCGCCTACCAGGGTGTGGCCGCCCGATCCCTGAATCCGCGAATGAGCAATCCGCTGCACTTCGCCACGGATCCGTACTCGTGGTGGGCCCAGCTCGTGCAACTCGGTGGCGCGACCAGCTCGCTCGTCAACAATCCCCGCACCGTGAGCACGGTCATCGCGACCCTGCTGACCGTCGTCGTCGTGCTCGGACTCGGTGGGCTCGCGCTGCGCTGGCGCACCTTCCGCCTGGATCGGGCCGGTGCGATCCTGCTGATCGGGCTGGCCCTGATCCTGTTGATCTCCTTCGCCGAGATCGCCTCGCACGTCTCCCACAAGGGCAGCGAGAACAACCGCTACCTGCTCGGCGCGCTGCCGTTCTGGGGAATCGCGCTCGGCGTGTTGTTGCTCGCTCTCGGCTCCCGGCGGCTGCCTGTCATCCCGGTGGTGATCGTCGCGGCCCAGGCCCTCGGCGCCATCACACTCACCGTCTCGATCGCGCGGCGGCAGCGGTTGGTAGCGGGTCACACCGGCACCTATGACGCCTTGCTCACCAGCATGCGGCAAGCCCGGGTGCCGATGCCGTCAGCGATGCTGGCGGGACTTACCGCGCTACTCGTCGCGGGTCTGTTGGTGCAGCTCGTCGCGCTGGTGGCGCTGGGTCGTCGGTGGGTGCCTGCTGAGGGTCACACCGGTGCCGTCGAGGACCGACCGACCTCGATGCAGCCGGCCTGAGCGCTCAGCTGCGCCGGGCGCGAATTCGCTCTCCGACGACCCGCCTGGCCTTGCGCTCCGCGCGTCGGGCGAAGTCGCGGGCCGACCAGTACAGGGAGTGCGGCGAGACCCGCGGCGGGACGGGCGCGCCGCCTGGCTTGACGATGACGTAGACCTCGTTGAACTCCGCGTCGAGCCCCCGACTGCGGTCGAGGGTGTGGAACACCTCGACGCTCGTCCCGGCCCACGTAGACATCAACTGTTCGAAGTCGTAGCCGTAGTCGTAAGTGACCAGCGCCTTGTTATCGCCGATCGGATTGCCGTGGTACTCCTCAGGCAGCAGGTACTCGATCGTGCCGTCGCTGTTCAGCGCAGCCCGTTGCACCGTCTCCAGCAGGCCTTTGTGCTTGGGAGCCGTGAAGACATGCGCACCGCCGGGCTTGAGCACGCGGTGGATTTCGGCGATCGCCCGCTCCGGCCTGAAGACGTGCTCGAGGACGTCCTGGGTGACGAAGATGTCGATGGACTCGTCACCGAACGTCAGGTTCTCGACGTCCTCGCTGCGCACGCCGTTGGCCGCGGTCTCCCCCCGTGGCACGTCCGGGAAGTACTGCGATGCGCTGTACTGGGACGCGTAGCGGCTGATGAAATCGTTCGACGGCGAAGACTCGTGGATGACCAACTGCTCCCACCCGGGGAACCGGCTGTCGAGGACGGTCTGGATATGCCGTTGCCGGGGAACGGAGCCACACTTGGTACAGACGTAGAAGTCCCGCAGCCACTGCTCAGGAGACCGGAACACCGTATTGCTCCGGCAGCAGGCACAGAACCCGTCGTTCTGTACGACGTGTTTCCCGTCGCCACCATTCGCTTTGCCGTTGCCCATGGCTTAACCCTCGTCCGTCCGTGCTCGGCGCACTTGGCCGGCGCTCTCAGCCGAAGACGACATCGCGCACCGCATGCAGGTAGGACCGCCCGAAGCGACGCGTCGGCTCCAGCACCGCACCTTCGGCCCATTCGTTCCAGGCATTGACGAAAACCACGCGGCTGTCCGGTTCGCGATCCGCGACCGCCGAACACGCTGCGGACAACCAGCGTCGGAACGAGTAAGGATTCGCTCCGAACCACACGTCGGACTTCCATTGCCGGCGCGGAGTGTTGTCAAAGGTGACCATGACGCCCGGATACGATTTCTCCGACAAGCGCAGCAGCGTGCGCTGCGCGGCGGCAACCATCGACTGGTAGCGCAAGATGTTGCCCTTGAACCGCCTGTCGACCCGCAGACCGCCGTGCGGCACCCAATCCCACAAGTGATTGTGCGGCGGGAAGCCAAGGGTGCCGTCGAGTCCATCCGCCAACGCAATACCGGCCAGACCGTCGAAGTCCTTGGCGACGTCTACCGAGAGGATGATCAGGTCCCCGACACCAGCGTCGACTGCTCGCTTGCGCCAGTGCTCCACGACCGACCGGTAGTCGGGGATCTGGGCGATGCGGTACACCGCGAGCACCGGTTTGCCGTCGATACGCAAGTAGCGCGGATCAGCCAGGAAGTGCATCGCGTCGTCGATGAATCCCGTGGCAGGAACGCGGTCGTAGTCCTGGCCCATCAGCACATCCGAGGAGCGGCCGTCCCAGCGCCGGGTCCAGTTCTCGTTGGCCCACATGATGCAGAACGGCTTGTTGACGTCGCTCTCGGCCAGCTTGTCGATCGGCATGTTCAGCATCCGCTGCCCGGCGAACCAGTAGTGGTAGTACATGAAGCCTTCGATCCCGTGCGCCGAGGCCAAGTCCATCTGCTCCTGCCGCACTGCATCCAGGCGCAGGTCGTAGAACCCGAGGTCTGACGGGAGGTTCGGCTGGTTGTGCCCGAGGTAGATCGGCCGCGCCGCGGTCACGTTGGTCCACTCGGTGAAACCCTTGCCCCACCAGGCGTCGTTCTCCTCGGTGGCGTGGAATTGCGGCAGGTAGAACGGGATGACCCTGGCCCGGGGGGCCCGCGGCGCTGAGCCGCGGTAGCGGCGCCACGACACGGGGTCGACGACCTCCAACTCGGGGCGCACCTTCATGCGGAGCCCTGCCTCAGTGCTGAGCAGTCCGATGGATCGTTCGACCGCGTGCGCCGTGGTGCCGTCGATCTGGCCGAGTTCCTTGTCGAAGTCAGCCGCGGTCATCATGAGCGATCGCAGCCCCTGCAGCACGAATCCCCTGATCCAGTAGAAGGATCCGGCCGGGAACTGTAGCCGATCGCGATCGACGTTCAGCTCGATGCGCATGAGGAGCTCGCGCACCAGCTCGTAGTCGCCGCCCCAGAACTCGGTGCCGAGCAGGCTGCCAGGGGCGGTGACCACGCCCAGATCCGGGTCCTCGGCGAACGCGCTGAGGATCATCTCGACGTTCTCGGGGTTACCGAGCAGGCTCTCGAACAACGACGCGCGCCATTCGGCCCCGGTGCCACCCAGCGTCTCGTGCTCGCTGCGCCACGGGCTGCGCTTGGTATGCAGCTTGAGAACGAGCTCGTAGGGGTCAAGCAAGCCGGCGTTGACCACCTGGACCATCGGCAGGATGTCACGGCCGTGGTTGGCCACGTCGAGGACAAGAGTGTTGCGCAGCCGCTTGAGGGCCGAGGTGTCGATGTGCAGCGGCTCGCCCGTAGCGTTCGTGACGATGAGGTCGAACTCGACCGGAATCGCTGCCAACTCCGCGATCAGTTCGGGCACCAGTTCGCGGTAGAAGGCATGGACGAGCACACCGACGCGGCTAGGGGTGGCGAACGAGGTCAGCTGCACACGCCACACGTCCGGGAACCCGGCCGCAGCACGATCCAAACGCCGCTCGACCCAGTCCTGAAAGTCAACCGGGAGGTGCGGACCCCGGCGCCGATTCCACGCGACCAAGGCGGCCTTCTGGTACAGCAAGACGGCCCGCGCCCGGGAAGCGCGCCGCCTGACGCCCGCGATGGTTATCCGCCTCATTGCCATTCCTAAATCCATTCCTCGATGCGCTCGCCGAATACCGCCGCGACCTCGCGAGAAACCCACTCCGAGCGCGGCGCCACCTCCGGATTGCGGAGGATCTCCCTCTTGACGAACGGGAAGCCGCGTTCGAGGAGCCGCCACCAACCCTTGATGACCGGATTCTCGCCCGCTGGGACGACATCGTCGGCGCGGAACCCCGCCGTGATGCCGTAGCCCTCGCGCCGCAGGATCCGGTTGAGTCCCAGCTCGTAGCGGTGGATCACATCCCACTTCGTTGGCTCCGACCGGATGCCGGCGAAGAATGCCGCCAGCGGCTCGTCGCGAAGGACGCCGTGGGTGAATCCCAGAAAGTAGCTCTGCAGGTGGCGGAAGTACTGGCGAGTGTCGGTGAGCCCGAACACGTCCGCTGCGCTGGCTTCGTAGCGCGCCATGACGTCCCCGAACTGGGCAAACGGTCCGACCATGCTGTCGTTGGTCAGGATGACCCGGTCGGCCCCGGCGAGGGCGGGTAGCTCGTGCAGCGCGACGGCCCACGAACCGAAGTCGTAACCCACATTCGGTTTGCGGAGTACGACAGCGTCCAGCGGTCGCTTGCCGCGCCACTCGAGCGGCTCGGGGGACTCGCAGGCGGAGACCAGTACCAGGCGGTATCCCGCCGTACTGAGCTCGTTGGCCATGGTCGTGACCGACCGTGAGAGCGTCGGCGTCGGCCCCCAGTGAACGAGAACCGCCGCGCGGTTCGGCCGGCCGAACTCCACCGCGGATCCGTGCTCGTACTTGACCTGACCAGCCACTTCGTCCAACACGCGCGGCCGAGAGGTCTTTCGAGATCGGGACAACATCAGGGCAGCAGCCGCCGCACTGCCCGCAGGGGCTTGGTGACGCGCCATGAGCTGGTCTTGCGGATACCGCGGATCTGCTCCCAGCTCTCCAGAAGATCGTTACGGGTGGAGGTGAGCTCCTCCTCCTGGCTGGATAGCTGCCCGCCGAGCTGGGCGAGGCGTTCTCGGGTCTGGCTCAGTTCAGCTCGCGCGAGCCGCAGCTCCTCGGTGGTGCGCCACGCCTTCTCAAGCTGCTCAGCCTTCTCGGCATCGGTCTCGACGGCGTATACGTGCGCCAGTTCGTCGCGCAGCCGATCCCGGTCGTGCAGCGCCTGATCGCGCGTCGCGAGCATCTCCACCCCGAGGCCTTCGCTGAACCGATCCGCCCAGATATAGGACGCGCTGCCCGCCATCTCATTGAACGGCCGGAAGCGGTGCTTCTTGTCGAGTACCACGACGCTGTCATACCAATGCATGCCGTCGACCTCTGTTGCCCACACCGACGACCGGTCGATGCCCGCGTGGTGCCGCGAGTGGAGATCATCGATGCGCGGCTTGGTCCACTCGACGAAGCTGGTCGGCTCGTGCAGGCCGCCGCCGAAGGCCGTCCAGTACGACGTGTGGGTGTCCTCGACGATGAACACCCCGCCGTCGTTGAGCAGCGGGAACAAGGTCTCGATGGTCACGATTTGCTGATCCATGGTGTGGCCGCCGTCGTCGATCACGACGTCGAACGGGCCGTAGTCGTCGTTGATCTTGCGTAGCACGTCGGGATCTGCCTGATCACCCAACACGACCTGGAAGCGACCCTTGACTGCCCGAACGGCCGCCTCGTCGATGTCGAGGCCGACCAGTTTCGCCTCCGGGCCCAAGTAGCTGGACCACAGGTCCAGACCCCCGCCGCGGTAGACCCCGACCTCGAGAACGTTGACGCTCCGACCACGGAAGCGTTCGAGGTGCCTGGTGTAGATCGGAAAATAGTGCACCCACTTGTCGAGCACTATGGCTGCTCGATTCGCGCTGAACCGCGCAAACAGCGGGTTCTCGGCCATCTCAGCCCACTGGTCGGACAGGTAGAACGCGAGCCGGTAGCACTCGTTGATGAGGAACTGGTCGCCATCGATATCGCGGATGACGTCACCGACAGCCCGCGCCTGCTCATCAGGCTCGGTGTTCTCCGCGATCGCGCGATACAGGGAGTCGCGCACCTCGTCGTCGAGATCCGGCTCCGTGACGATGATGTTGAGCGCTCGGTCGGAGTGATCCGTGGCCAGTGCGTGCAGTAGGGCGACCATGTTGCTGCCGGTGATCACGAACGGTTCCCTTCGGCGTGCTCAGCGGACGGCATGGCTGCCGCCTCGCTGTGGGTCCAACGTCCCGGTAGTCGGATCAGACCGGGCTCGGTCACCGCTCCCTGGGCGCGCACGCGCAGTTCGAATGCGCGATCGCGGAAATCATAGGTGTGCCCGCGGTCGACGGCCGCCGCGGTCACCAGGAAGGTGCTCGGCTGCAGGATCAGGTCGTCGATATGGAAGTCGACGTACCCACCGCCGGCCAGCACTTTCATGGCCCGTTCGCCGTATCCGCTGTTCGGACCGGCCACGTTGACCCCCGACTCGTGGGAGAACGACAGCCCGAAGGTGACCGACGGCAGATCCTGCTCGGCCTCGTAGTGCATCCGGACCGTGCATTTCTCACCGCCGCTGAGGAACCCCGCGACACTGCCGTTGTGGTCGATGAACTCCAGGTGTGTCACCCGGATCTCCCCCGAGCCAAGCCGGCGGGTGCGCCCGCCGTCCATCTCGGCCGGGACCTCGCCGGTGCGCTCCTTCGCTTCAGCTTCCTTCTGGTTGACGGCCTCGAGATAGTCGTCGATGACGTCGCGTACCGGCCCGATGGACTTGAGTTTCCCCTTGTCGAGCCAAAGCGCGTCGTCACAAAGATCGGCGACCGTACCGAGTCCGTGCGACACGAGCACGATCGTCGTGCCGCGGCGGCGCAGCTCGTAGAGGTGGTCGAAGCACTTGCGCTGGAATTCTTCGTCGCCGACGGCGATGATCTCGTCGACGATCAGGATCTCGGGGTCGACAGTGACGGCGATCGAGAAACCGAGCCGCACGTACATGCCCGAGCTGTAGATCTTCACCGGCGAGTCGATGAACTCCTCGATTCCGGAGAAGGAGACGATCTCGTCCATCGCGCCGGCTATCTGCTTGCGGCTCAGACCGAGGATCGCCCCGTTCAGGTAAATGTTCTCGCGGCCGGTCAGCTCACCGTGAAAGCCTGCCCCCAGTTCGAGCAGCGCGGAGATCCGGCCCTTCGTCGCGATCGACCCGTCGGTGGGCCGGTAGACGCCGGCGAGCATCTTCAGCAGCGTGGACTTCCCCGAGCCGTTCTGCCCGATCAGGCCGAAGGTGGATCCCTGCGGTACCGAGAAGCTGATGTCGCGCAGGGCCCAGAATTCGTCGTAGCGCCCGCTGCCGCGCACGAAGCGTTCCTTGAGTGAGTCGCGGCGCTCGGTGCCGATCCGGAACCGCTTCGACAGCCCCTCGACCTCGATGGCGTTGTCTGTCACATCTGCTCCGCGAGGTCACGGCCGTAGCGATGGAAGACGAACGTGGCCAGCCCGAGCGAGATTGCCGTCCAGGCCACGGCGCCGGCCCAGATATTGAGCCGGCCCGGCGTCAGGCTGTAGGCGAGATCGCGGAAGAGCAACACGAATTCGGTCAGCGGGTTGCTCAAGATGACCTTGTGCAGGATCGGATCCTTGATCAAGTTGTCCTGGTAGAGGACGGGGGTCGCGTAGAACAGCAATTGCAGGACGACGGAGATGATGTGCGCGAGGTCGCGGAAGTAGATATTGCCGACGGCGAACAACATCGCCGCGCCTGCTGTGAACCCCACGAACAGCGCGATCCACACCGGTAGCAACAGCCACGTGATCCCGACGTTGGTGAAGATGCAGAGCACGATCAGGACCAGGGCGATCTCGATCGCACTCTGGATGATCACCCCGATGACCGCCCCCAGTACCGGTGCGAAGGAGGGGAAATAGATCTTCTGGAGCAGCGTCCCCGTGCCGAGCAGCGCAGCCATCGAGACGTTGACGGCATTGGCGAAGAAGCTCCATGCGGTGAGCCCGACGAAGAGCCAGACCGCGAAGTTGCCCGCGCGGCCATCACCGAACGGCTCGGGAACGGCCCGGAAGATGTAGTGCGCGACCAACGTGTAGATGAACAGGGATGCGAGCGGCAGCAGCAGTGACCACGCCCAGCCGATCGCGGTGCCCTTGAACCGGGACTTCAGGTCGCGCTGGGCGAAGTTCCAGATGAGACTGCGGTACTGCAGCACACCGGGCGCGGTCACGTAACTCCCCCGGCATCGGCGTGACCTCGAAAAGCGTTGCCCGACTCCGCGAACGCGGCGTGCAGGGCGTCGCGCCAGGCCGGCATGGGGGTCAGGCCCGCGGCCAGCCAGGCGGCGTCGGACAGCACAGAATAGGCCGGGCGCGGCGCCGGGAGCGGGTATTCATCCGTGGTGATGGGCAATACCCGGGCCGGGTCTGCACCGAGTTCCTCGAAGATCGCTTGGGTGAACCCGAACCACGTCGTGTCACCGGCACCCGTGCAGTGGTAGATGCCGGGCGCTGCGTCCGAGCGCGCCAGTTCGACGAGCGCGCGGGCCAGGTCGGCCGACCACGTCGGCGAGCCGCGCTGGTCGTCGACGACGCTGACGGTGTCGCGCTCGCTCGACAGGCGGGCCATCGTCTTCACGATGTTGGCGCCGGTAGCGCCGTAGACCCACGCGGTGCGCACCACGTAGCTGCTGTCGGGCAGCAGTTCGCGCACGGCCAGTTCGCCGGCGAGCTTGGTGCGGCCGTACGCCGAACGCGGGTCGGGGACGTCGTGCACCTCGTAGGGGCGCCCTGCGTCACCGGCGAAGACGTAGTCGGTGGAGACGTGGATGAGTCGGCCGCCGTGGCGGGCCATCCCTGCCGCGAGCACGCCCGGTCCGGTGGCGTTTACGCGGAACGCCAGGTCCTCGTTCTCCTCGGCGGCGTCGACGGCTGTGTAGGCGGCCGCGTTGATGAGGATGTCGGGGCCGAATTCGTCGATTGCCGCATTGACCGCTGCCGAATCGGTGATGTCAAGGACGTCGACGTCTACGGCACGCACCACGTCGTCGGGCGTCGCGGCCAGCACACGCTGCAAGTCGGTGCCTAGCTGACCGTAGGAGCCCGTGATCAGCCAACGGCTCACTGACCCACCTCGGCGTAGCGGGCCTCGACGAGGTCCTTGTGCCCCGTCCACCACTCGCGGTGGTCGGTGTACCAGCTGATCGTCTGGGCCAAACCGGCCCGCAGGTCGGTGAAGGCGGGCGTCCAGCCGAGATCGTCGCGCAGCTTGCTGGCGTCGATGGCGTAGCGCAGGTCGTGCCCGGCGCGGTCCGTGACGTGGTCGTACCAGTCGGCCGGCTTGCCCATGAGCTCGAGGATCAGCTCGAGGACGTCGCGGTTGTTGCGCTCTCCGTCAGCGCCGATGAGATAGATCTCGCCCGACCGGCCGCGGTCGATGATCGTCCAGACCGCGGAATTGTGGTCATCGACGTGGATCCAGTCCCGCACGTTGGCGCCGGCGCCGTACAGCTTGGGCCGGATGCCGCTCAGCACGTTCGTGATCTGGCGCGGGATGAACTTCTCGATGTGCTGGTAAGGCCCGTAGTTGTTGGAGCAGTTCGACAGGGTGGCGTGGATCCCGAACGAGCGCACCCACGCGCGCACCAACATGTCCGAGCCCGCTTTCGTGGAGCTGTACGGGCTGGACGGGTTGTATTGCGAATCCGGGGTGAACTTGGCCGGGTCGTCCAGTTCGAGGTCGCCGTACACCTCGTCGGTGGAGATGTGGTGCAGTCGCACGCTGTGCCGCCGGACCGCTTCGAGGATCGTGAACGTCCCCACCAGGTTGGTGTGCACGAACGGAGACGGGTCGCGCAGCGAGTTGTCGTTGTGCGACTCGGCCGCGAAGTGCACCACCACGTCGGACTGCTTGACCAGCGCGTCTACGGCCGCGGCATCGGCGATGTCGCCCCGAACGAAGCGGATCCGGTCCATGACCGGCGCCAAACTGGCCTCGTTGGCGGCGTAGGTCAGGGCATCGAGAACGGTCACCTCGTCGTCGGGACGGTGCTCGAGAGTGTGGTGCACGAAATTGGCGCCGATGAAACCGGCGCCGCCGGTGATCAACACACGCATCAGGCAGGGACCTTCCGATTGCGGACTTAGCCGGACCAGTATCCCAGAGACGCCGCGCCGGGTCGGGCTCACCGCCTTCTCGGGCGCGTGCGGCTAGCCTCAGTTGTCGTGGCGAACGAGGTCTGGGACATTCCCCCGCAGTCTGCCCGCCGTCCGGACGTGCCGCGCAGGCTGCGTCTCGGGCTGCGGATCGGCGTCGCGGCGCTGTCGTTCGTCATCCTGATCGGCAGTGGTCTGGCCTGGGCCACGTTCCAGAACTTCACGAGCCACATTCCGCACGGCGCGGCCGTCCCCGGGCTCGGCGGCGCCCATGACGCCGACGGCAAGGACCAGAACATCCTGCTGGTCGGCAACGACAGCCGGGCCGGCGCGAGTGCCGCCGAGTTGAAGGCCCTGTCCACCGCCAATGACGGCGGCAGCGTCAACACCGACACGATGATGGTGCTGCACGTGCCGGCCAACGGCGGGCGAGCCTCGATCATCTCCTTCCCGCGTGATTCGTGGGTGTCGATCCCGGGACACGGCAAGGGCAAGATCAACTCCGCATATGGCACCGCCTACAGCGCCGCGAAGGACGCCCGCCACAGCGAAACCGCTGCGCAGAGCGACGGGATCATCCTGACGATCAAGACGATCAACAGCCTGACCGGGTTGCACATCGACCACTACATGCAGGTCAATCTGCTGGGTTTCTACCGCATCAGCAACGCCATCGGCGGGGTGACGGTGTGCCTGAACGCGGCGCAGAACCCGAACACCGACTCCGACCAGTTCGGCCGCGGCTACTCGGGCATCAACCTGCCCAAGGGCGTTTCGGTCATCAAGGGCTCACAGGCGTTGGCCTTCGTGCGCCAGCGACACGGCCTGCCCCGCGGTGATCTCGACCGGATCCAGCGCCAGCAGTACTTCCTGGGCGCGGCGTTCCGCAAGGTCACGACGGCGGGCGTGCTGCTCAACCCGTTCAAGCTGCACGACCTGCTCGGCGCCGTGGGCTCGTCGCTGCTTGTCGACCCGTCGCTCGACCTGCTCAAGCTCGGGCGGCAGTTCCAGGAGATGTCAGCGGGCAATATCACCTTCAAGACCATCCCGAACGACGGCGCGCAGCTGATTTACCCCGACGGCGTGGAGACCTCGATCGTCCAGGTCGACACCGCCGCCATGCCCGGCTTCATCCGCCAGCTCCAGGGCAAGAATGCCGACCCGGGGTTGGCCGGGGCCAAGGCCGCCACGCCGTCCTCGGTCACCGTCGACGTGCTCAACGGCACCCAAACCGTCGGGCGGGCCGGCCGCAACGCCGACCAGCTGCGGGCGCTGGGTTTCAAGGTGAACAACATCCTCTCCACCACCCCGTCGGCCGACACTGTCATCGAGTACCCCAGCGGTAAGGAGTCCGAGGCCAAGGCGGTCAGCGGAGCCGTACCCGGAGCCAACCTCGTGCAGACGAGCAGCGTCGACCGGGTGACGCTGGTGATCGGCGCCAACGGCGTCCAGGTCAAGGGCCTGGCCACCAGCAAGCCCGCCACCGGCAAGAGCAAGCCCACGTCGACGAAGCAGCCGGCCAAGACCTCGGTGGCGGCCAAGACCAGCGGTCTCGGCTGCATCAACTGAGGGCTTCCCGAGGTTTGGCCTGAGAGTCGCTCAGGCCACGCACACAGGGTGCGCCGGTAACCTCGACTCGTGCCCGCCATGTATCCCGACGCGTCGCGTGGGTCCGGTGGCGCCCTGCCGATATTGCCGGCGGACCTCGACCCTCGCGGCAAGCACCGCGGCGGCGGCGGGTCCGGGCGCAGGAAGCACGGCCTGCTGTTGAGCGGCCAGGTACTCGCCGCGATGCTGTCGACGCTGCTGGTCGTCGTGTCCGGCGTCTATTGGTGGAAGTACCACACGTTCAACACCGGTCTGCATCGGCTGCCCATCTTCGGCTCCGCCGCGCAGAAGCCCAGCCACGACATCGATGGCAAGGCTCAGAACATCCTCATCGTCGGCAACGACGACCGGCAGAGCGCTACCGACGCCGAACTGCAGCAGTTGGGCACCGGCCGCGACGGCGGCAGCCTGAACACCGACACGATGATGATCGTGCACGTGCCTGCGAACGGGCAAAAGGCGGCCCTGATCTCGCTGCCCCGCGACTCCTACGTAGCCATCCCCGGCCACGGGATGGCCAAACTCAACTCGGCCTACCCGGACGGCTACAACTCGACCAGTGGCTCCACCGATTCCAAGCGCGCCGCGGGCGGCCGGCTGATGATCAGCACGATCCAGGATCTCACCGGGCTGACCATCGACCATTTCGTCCAGGTCGACCTGCTCGGTTTCTATCGCATCAGCAATGCCATCGGCGGCGTGAGCGTGAACATGTGCAACGCCGTCCAGGAGGCCAACTCCGGCATCAACCTGCACAAGGGCGTCAATGTCATCAAGGGCACGCAGGCGCTGGCGTTTGTCCGCCAGCGGTACAACCTGCCCAACGGCGACCTCGACCGGGTGCAGCGGCAGCGCTACTTCCTGACGGCCGCGTTCCGCAAGCTGGTGTCGGCGGGCGTCCTGCTCAACCCGATCAAGCTGCAGCGCCTGCTCTCGGCCGTCCAGTCTTCGCTGTACCTCGACGAGAAGATCAACCTGACCGACCTCGCCGGCCAGATGGAGCGGCTCTCGGCCAACAACATCGTCGGCCAGACGATCCCCACCGACGGCTTCGGTACCAGTCCCGACGGCCAGAGCACCGTCGTGGTCACCCCGTCCGAAGTGAAGACGTTCGTCAACAAGGTGATCGGCAACATCGACTCGAAGATCAGCAGCGCCAAGACGGTCAGCCCGTCCACCGTCACCGTCGATATCCAGAACGCCGGCAGCTCCGACGGCGCCGCCGGCCAGAACGCGACGGTCCTGCGGCAGTTGGGCTTCAAGGTCGGCACCACGGGGACGGCATCCACCGCCAGCACGTCCACGGTGATCCAATACAGCGACGGCATGCAGAACCAGGCCAAGACGCTGGCCGCCTACGTCCCGGGGGCCACTCTGCAGCAGGTGGCGTCGCTGCAGCACGTCACCCTCGTGCTCGGCGCGGACCACCTCAACGCGAAACCCAAGACCACCAGCACGGCGCCGACCACGTCGTCCGCGGCGAGCACTCCCGCGACCAGCAAGAGTGCGGCCCCGAAGCCGATCGACGCCGGCTGCATCAACTGATGACCCCCGAGCAGTCCTTCGCCGACCTGCTGGCGGCAGATCCGGGCCGCCCGTTCGTCACCTACTACGACGAGGCCAGCGGCGAGCGCTCGGAGCTCTCGGCGAAATCGCTGGCCAACTGGGTGGCCAAGACCCACCACCTGCTGGGCACAGAACTCGGCCTCGGCGCCGGCGACACCGCGCTGATCGCGCTGCCCGCCCACTGGATCTCGCTGCCGCCGTTGCTCGGCTCTCTCACCGCCGGGCTGGCCCTGACCACGACGGCGGGAGACGCCGACGTCGCGTTCGTCTCCCCCGCCACCGCGGCGGACGCGGCCGGGATTCTCGACAGCTACGCCGTCGCACCCGACTCAGCCGCGACGGGCTTCGGCGCGGCACCGCCGGCCGGGGTCCAGGACTTCGTCGTCGCCGTCCGCCCACAGGAGGACAAGTGGCCTGGCGTGCGGTTCGGGGCCGGCCCGGACGACCTGTGCATGGCCGGGCGGTCCAGGGCCGAGGTGGCTGCCGATGCCCGTCGCCGGGCCGCCGAACTCGGTCTGACGCCCGGTGCCAGGGTGCTGAGCACGCGCGAGTGGACCGGCTACGCCGACTGGATCGACGCACTGCTCGCGCCGCTGTCCGTCGGCGGATCAGTCGTCTACGTGCGCAACTGCACCGACCCGGCGGTGCTGGACCGCCGCGCGGCGCAGGAGCGGGTCACCGCCGTCCTTACGTCGTAGGACACGAGGCGTCACCGTGCGGGCGGCACCGGATGGGCCAGCCCGTGTTCGTCGACTGTGGACAGGAACAGGACGGTCGTCATGGACCCCGGTCCGCTGGGCGCCCGGTTGATCACGGTCGGCCAGCGCGGCACGGTCACCGACGAGAACGGTGCGACGTCGCCGCTCGTCGCGTACTTGGTGGTGGTGGTGGGGTCCTGGCTCAGCAGGAACATGGTGCGACCGTGGGCGATCACTGCGGCCCGCACCGCGGCCAGCTGCACAGGAGTGAAGCCCACGAGTGCAATCGTCGGGACTCCGCAGTAGGAGCGGATCGCTTGGCCGTAGCCGTCCTTCGTCGACCGGTCTACCTCGACGACGGCGCCGTGCGGACCGACGGCCGCGCAGATCGCCTGCAGCTGGGCCAGCTGGCCCGCCTCCTCGCGCACGCTCGCCACCGGCTGGGTGACCGAGAGCGGGTACGCGACCATCAGGACGCCGGCGACGATAGCCAGAACGCGCCCCCATTCGCGCTGGCGCTGCCACCACCAGAGCGCCCGTAGCGCGGCCGCCGCAGCCACGAGCAGCAGGGGGATGATCACCGGCACGAAGCGGCGGCTGGCCCACGGCTGGTCCGCGACGATCTGGCAGTCCCACAGGTAGAGCGCGGACATGACCAAGCCCATGGTCACGGCGCCGACCAGGGCGTAGTTACGGCGCCGGATGACCGTCATCACCAGCAGCGCGTAACCCGCTACGGCCAGCAGCACCGTGGGCCAGCCGAGATACATCGCCTGCCAGTTCACCGACTGCTCGTTGTAGAGGCGAGTGCCGTCGATTGCCACGCCGGACTCGCGCTGCATGTTCTCCAGGTTGATGTTGCGCGTCACCGAGTGCGTTTCCTGCCACCACGGCCGGCTGGCGAGGAAGGCAAAGGCGGCAACCACGACCGCTGCCGCGCCGAGTGCCAGCCTGCGCTGCGTGGCGGCGGCACCGAGGCGCGCACGCAGGGCAGGACGCCACGCCAGCCAGGCGATGGCCGGGCCGACGACGACCAGGGCCGTGAGCGCCAGCAGTTGCAGCATGATGTTTCGGTGCAGGTGGGCGTAGTACAGCTGCGAGAGTTGGGTGAGGTCGAGCCAGCCGACCACGATCGGGACGATCGCTGCGGCGACGAGCACGGCGGCGCGCGACACCGCCGCGCGGCGTTGCCCGCCGCCGGCCACCGCGACGACCACGATTGCCGCGACGCCGATGGCCAGGAGCGCGCCGTAGCTGTCGATGCGCACCATGGCCGAGCAGCCTGCGACGAACCCGGCGAGCGCGAAGTCGGCAATGCGCCGCGAGGTCACCGCCCGGTGCAGTAAGGCCAGGCCACCCATCAGGAAGAGCAACATCAGGGGCTCGGAGTACGCATCGCGGGCGACGTAGATGAACGGCATGGACACGGCCAGGGCGCTCATCGCCAACAGCGCGAGCGGCGCGCCGACGATGCGCCGGGCCAGGCCGAAGAAGACGAACAGGGCGAGCGCGCCGAGCGCGACGTTTGTCTGCAGCATCGCGGTCTGGCCGAAGCTCGAACCGCTGAGTGACATGAGGGCCGGGACCAGATGGTTGCCCTGAGCGTGCAGCGTCCCCAGACTGGCGACCTGGAATCCGGCCGCGTCGAGCATCGAGCCCCTGGGGGTCCCGAAGACCTCGGGATGGACGTGGATGTTGAGCGACGAATGATCCATCAGCCATCGCGCGGCGAGGCCGTAGGTCGCGGGGTCGCGCGTGGCGTACACATCCTGGGCGTAGTAGCGGATGTTGTAGGCGAACCAGCCCAACGTCACCACCGCGGCGGCGACAGTGCACCACAGAGTGGCGCGGGTGGACTCTTCGTCGGGCAGGCCGCAAACCCACATCGCCACGGCGGCACCCGCCAGGCCGAGCGGCACAGCCACCGCCGGGTTGAATGCCCCCATGAGCAGCAGGATCATCGGCCCCAGGCTGAAGCCGGCCACGGCGGCAGCCACCAGCTCCGGCGAGGCCGCCACGAACCGGGGCAGCCAGTCACGGGCAGCCGGTTGACTGGTCGCGGGCCGGCGGGGCTCGGGTGCGATGTCGACGTCGCTCGAGGCGGCTTGCGTCATCAAACCTCCTGCCTGCTACCGCGCCGTCCCGATCGAGCCGACTGTTTAAACCTACGAGATACGTCCTGGGTATGGTCCCAGAGTCCCCGTCCGACGTCGCAACGGTGCCTGGGAGTTCGCAGATGGACAAGACGTACGACTCGGCCAGCGCCGCGGTCGCAGACATCCCCGACGGGGCCTCGCTCGCCGTGGGCGGCTTCGGGCTCGGTGGCATCCCACACAACCTGATCGAAGCCCTGCTCGAACAGGGCACGACGTCACTCGAGACGGTGTCGAACAACTGCGGCGTCGACGGCGCAGGGCTGGGCATGCTGCTGCACGCTGGCCGGATCCGGCGCACCGTCGGCTCCTATGTCGGCGAGAATCGCGAGTTCGCCCGCCAGTACCTCTCTGGTGAGCTCGAACTCGAACTGTGCCCACAGGGGACGCTCGCTGAGCGGCTGCGGGCCGGCGGGTCGGGCATCCCGGCGTTCTATACGCCTGCCGGCGTCGGCACGATGGTGGCCGATGGCGGCCTGCCGTGGCGCTACCACCCGGACGGGACGGTCGCGATCGAGTCGCCCCCGAAGGAGGTGCGCCGCTTCGGCGACCTCGACTACGTCCTCGAACTCGGCATCGTCACCGACTTCGCACTGGTCCGGGCCGCTCGCGGCGACCGGCACGGCAACCTCAGCTACGCCGCGTCCGCGCAGAACTTCAACCCGCTGTGTGCGATGGCCGGGCGGATCACGATCGCCGAGGTCGAGCAACTCGTCGAACCGGGTGAACTCGACCCCGAACATGTCCACACGCCTGGTGTGTTCGTGCAGCGGGTCGTCGAAGTGGGCGAGGCCGGCAAGCAGATCGAGAAACACACCACCCGGCCCCGATCGTCGGAGGCACAATCATGACGCTCACCCGCATCGAATTGGCGGCACGAGTCGCGGCCGAGCTGTCCGACGGGCAGTACGTCAACCTGGGCATCGGGCTGCCGACCCTGGTGCCGAACTACGTCGCGCCGGGCGTGCACGTGGTGCTCCAGTCCGAGAACGGCATCCTCGGCGTCGGCCCGTACCCCTACGACGGCGACGAGGAGGCGGACCTGATCAACGCCGGCAAGGAGACCGTCACGATCCTGCCCGGAGCCTCGTTCTTCGACTCGGCCACGTCGTTCGGGATGATCCGTGGCGGGCACATCGACGTCGCGGTCCTCGGCGCCATGCAGGTGTCGGTGCGCGGTGACCTGGCCAACTGGACCATCCCCGGCAAGATGATCAAGGGGATGGGCGGTGCCATGGATCTGGTGCACGGGGCCAAGCGGGTGATCGTCATGATGGAGCACAGCGCCAAGGACGGCACCGCGAAGATCGTCAACGAATGCTCGCTGCCGCTGACGGGCAAGAGGTGTGTGCAGACCATCATCACCGACCTCGCCGTCATCGACATCACCGACGACGGGCTGGTCCTGCGCGAACTCGCCCCTGGCGTGAGTGTCCAGGACGTCCGCGCCGTCACCGAGCCGGCCCTCGTCGAGGCACCCGACCTGCAGGAGATGGTCATCGCCTTCACCGCCTGACCCGCCTTTAGCCGTTCTTTGGCGCCCTCGGCCAGTCTTCGGATCGATCGCAAGTCGGACGTATCAGGACGGGCCGTACTCCCTCCTGATTCGTGATCGAGTCCGATGGGCTGGCTACGGGTTGGAGACACGAAGTGAGTAATTCCCTTCTGGCGGACCGGGCGTGGCCGCCATTGCTTCTGGTCGCCGATGCGCCGCCGCGCGTCCTGGCGGTTGCCGGGTTGACCGAGCGCGAGCGCGACGTGCTCGCGCTCGTCGCGGAGGGTTGTTCCACGCGTGAGGTGGCCACCCGGTTGGCGTACTCCGAACGCACGATCAAGAACATCGTGCAGAACGTCACCATGCGGCTGAATCTCAGGAACCGCACCCAGGCCGTCGTCTACGCCGTGCGCAACGGGTGGATCTAGCCTCGCTCGTTGTCGTGGTTTCAATGCGAAAGGCAAATGCTCAGCGACGAAGAGCTGGGTGGTCCCTCGGTTTCGCTCTCGGCTCCCTTCTTGTGGGTGGTCACCAACTCGTGGCTGGAACCCGCTCTCGGCTCCCTTTCTTGTGGTCGTCACCCCGTGGGTTCGGTCCGCTCTCGGCTCCCTTCTTGTGATGGTCACCGGCCTGTCGTCTTTCTTGATCATCTTTGAGAATTGTCTTTTGGGGTAACCGGAAAGTGGGCTGTTCTGTCAGACCCCGCCGTTAGAATCGAGGCATGAACGAAGCATCGGACTGGGACGACCCGGAGGAGCTCGAGCCGGTCCCGTACGTGCCGACGGTGATGGATGCCGACCTGTGTCCGGATGATGTCGCGGCGTGGGCGGCGTCGATCACGCCGGGCTCGGCGGTGGTCACGTCGTTGGTGGCTGTCGATCCGCGCCGGCTGTCGCACGAAGGTCGGGTCGATGCTCTGGTGGCGTTGGGTAGGCACCTGTCGATGTTTCACGCGCTGGAGGATCGTCTTCTCGCGGTGCTGGCCGAGGATCCCGCCGTCCCCGGCCCGGCCGGTGAGCTGGACAAGGACTGGGTCCGGGAAC
>JAOPWD010000106.1 GCA_025965875.1 Pseudonocardiales bacterium | reverse complement strand
GAATTCGAGAGGTTGATACTCGATGACCGCGTACGGCCCCCCAGCAGTACCCCGTTCCGCCGCGTCTCCTGTCCAGCGCGCCGCGATGATGTTCTACATCGCCGGCGGCCTGGGTGTCCTTTCCTTCATCTGGGGATTCCTCAAGTGGATCACCGAGGGTGAGGGCAGCGACAAGGGGAAGCTCGGTGGCTACGCCGTCCAGTCGCCGGTTGTCGCTGTGGTCGGCTTCTCGCTGGCGGCCGGCCTGCTCGCTGCCGCGGCCGCGTGGGAGAAGAGCCCGGCCTCGCTCACCCCGGTCGCTCTGGCGGTGGTCAGCCTGCTGCTCACCCTGGGCGTCTTGATTGGCAAGGGCAGCATCGAACCGAGTAGCGGCGCCAAGTTTGGCATCGGCATCGGATTGATCCTTGAACTGATCACAGTCATTCTGCAGGTCGGCGTCCTCGTCTTCGGCTGGATGACCGCCAACGGCAAGATCGCGGCCAAGCCCGCCGCACCCGCGTGGCCCCAGCAGCCCTACCCGGGCCAGCCCGGCGCTCCCGGCCAGCCTGGCCAGCACGGCCAGCCCAGCCAGCCCGGCCAGTACGGGCCGCCGCAGACCTACGGCCCCGGTCCGGCCCAGCCGCCGCCGGCCGGTCCGCCGCAGGGTTACGGCCCGCCGCCAGCCGGTCCGCCGCAGGGTTACGGGCCGCCGCCCGGACAGTAAGCCGACTCGCTCCGACGCCGGGCCTGGATCTCCAGGCCCGGCGTCGGCGTGTCTGGACCGATTCGCCGCGCCGGTTTGTCAGCCTGGGTGGCATGCCCGTCGATCATGAGGACGATGCGGCCCGGCGCAGCGTCGTTCCCGAGGCCGCCGGGCGCTCTCTCTGGCTCGCGGCCGTGTGGACGGGCGTCGGCGCCGCTGCCGTGTGCGCGACGCTGGCGATCGTGGCCGTCGCGGTGTGTTGGCTGCCGGTGTCGGGCCCGTCGGGGCATGCGCGGTCGGCCATCCACGCCGGCCTCTTGACGTTCCTCGCTGCCCTGCACGGCGGTATCACGGTCGACGGCACGTCTGCTGCGTTCCTGCCGCTCGGCCTGATGGTCATCGTTGGATCGACGGCCTGGCGGGCCGGGTCCGGGCTGGCCGACGCGGCCAACTCCCTGGACGAGGGTGACCCGGTACGGCTCGGCCTGGCCGGGGCAGCCCAGGCGGTGAGCTTCATGATCGCCTGCCTGGTCGCCGTCCCGTTCGCCGCGCTGGGCACCAGCCGCGCGCCGTTCCTCGGCGTCGGTCTCGCTGCCCTCGTGCTGTTCGCGATCACCGGAGGCGTCGCCTTCGTGCGCTCGTCGGCACTGGCCGAGGTGGTAGCAGCGCGCGCGCCCGCGTTCGCGGGACCCGTCCTGCGGGCCGCGGCCGCAGGTGTGGCCTGCTACCTGGGCATCGGTGCGCTGCTCGTCGCCGGTTCGCTCGTCACCCACGCCGGACGGGTGGAGGCGCTGTCACAGCAGGTCGGCGGCGGCTGGGGGAGCGTGCCGGTCCTGCTGCTCGGCGTCCTCGCCGCCCCGAACGCGGTGATCGCCGGTGCGGCGTACCTGGCCGGGCCCGGGTTCGCGGTCGGCGCCGGAGGTACTGCCAGCGCCGTCAGTACCGCCCACGGCGTGCTGCCGGCCTTCCCGCTGCTGGGGGCGATGCCCGTTGGGCACGGCGCTATCGGCCCGGTCTGGTGGCTGATCGCGTTCACCCCGCTCGCTGCGGGGGTGGGACTCGCCCGGCTGGCCGGCCGAGCCGAGGGTTGGCGGGCCCGCCTCGGCACCGCCGTAGCGGCGGCCGGCACGGCCGGGGTGGTGATGTTCCTGCTCGCCTGGCAGGGCGGCGGCGGGATCGGTGGCGGCCGACTGCACACCGTCGGTGCCTCGCCCTGGCGGCTGGGATTGTTCGTCGCGGTCGAGTTGACCGTCGTGGCCAGCGCCGCGCTCGGTCTCGCCTTCCTCGGGCAGCGACTGCGAGGCGCGGGCGACGACGAGTGGGCCGAGGAAACGCGGCATCTCGTGGCGATGACCGGCTATGACGAGGACGACGTCGTGGCCAAGCCGAACCGGGCCGGCAAGCTCGCCGGGTAGGGTTCGCCGCGTGTCGCCCCGCCCCCTTCGGATTGTAGTGCTCGCCTCGGGTCGGGGCAGCACCCTGCAGGCAATCCTCGATGCCGCAGCCGATCCCGAGTCCTTCGGCGGCCAGGTCGTCGCTGCCGGGACCGATGTCAAGGGCTGCGCCGCGATGGAGCGAGCCGAGGCGCGTGGCGTACCCACGTTCGCCGTCGAACTACGCGATTTCGCCGACCGGGCGGTCTGGAACGAGGTGCTGGCCGACACGATCGCCAGTTTTCAACCCGACCTGGTCGTCCTGGCTGGCTTCATGCGGATCCTCGCGCCGGACGTGGTGCGCCAGTTCCGGATCATCAACACTCACCCCGCGCTGCTACCCGCCTTCCCGGGCGCCCACGCGGTTCGCGACGCGCTCGCCGCCGGGGCCGAGCGCACCGGCGTTACCGTGCACTGGGTCGACGAAGGCGTCGACACCGGCCCGGTGATCGCGCAGCTCGAGGTTCCCGTGGTCGAAGACGACGACGAGGCTTCGCTGACCGCGCGCATCCAAGCCGCCGAGAAACCCTTCTATGTCAAGGCAATTCATCAGCTCTGCCAGGAGATCACGTGACTCAGATCCACATCCGCCGCGCGCTGATCAGCGTGTACGACAAGACCGGTATCGACGAGCTGGCGCGCGGCCTGCACGCAGCCGGCGTCGAGATCGTCTCGACCGGCTCGACCGCGGCGCTGATCCGCGACCTGGGTATCCCGGTCACGCCGGTGGACGAGGTGACCGGGTTCCCCGAGATCCTCGGCGGGCGGGTGAAGACGCTGCACCCGCACGTGCACGCCGGCCTGCTGGCTGACCAGAACGACCCGGCGCATGTCGAGACGATCAGCGGTCTGGGCATCGAGCCGTTCCAACTGCTGGTGGCCAACCTGTACCCGTTCCGCGAGACGGTGGCCGCCGGCGCGAGTGCGCCCGAGGTGGTCGAGCAGATCGACATCGGCGGCCCGGCGATGGTGCGGGCCAGCGCGAAGAACCACGGCTCGATCGCCGTCGTGGTCGACCCGGCGCGCTACGGCGACGTGCTCGCGGCCGTCGCGGACGGAGGCTTCGACCTGGCCGCGCGGCAGCGGATGGCCCTGGCGGCGTTCCGGCACACCGCGGCCTACGACATCGCGGTGGCGTCCTGGCTGGGCAGTGTGGTCGCGCCCGACGACGACGTCGACGGTTCGCCGAGCGGGTTCCCGGGCTGGATCGCGGAGTCCTTCGAGCGGGCGGCGGTGCTGCGCTACGGCGAGAACCCGCACCAGCGTGCCGCGTTGTACGTGCGGCTGGGCGGGCCGGACGGCCTGGCGCAGGCCGAGCAGCTCGGCGGCAAGGACATGAGCTACAACAACTATGTCGACGCCGACGCGGCCTACCGCGCCGCGTACGACTTCGCGCAGCCGTGCGTGGCGATCATCAAGCACGCCAACCCGTGCGGCATCGCCATTGGCGCCGACATCGCCGAGGCGCACCGCAAGGCGCACGCCTGCGACCCGGTCAGCGCGTACGGCGGCGTGATCGCCACCAACCGGCCGGTCAGCCTGGCGATGGCTGAGCAGATCGGGCCGATCTTCACCGAGGTCGTCATTGCCCCGTCCTATGAAGACGGCGCGGCAGAGGCATTGGCGGCGAAGAAGAACCTGCGGGTGCTGATCGCCGCTCCGCGTGGCACCGGCCCCGCAGCCGAGACGCGCGCGATCTCGGGCGGTCTGCTGGTGCAGACCGCAGATCGGCTCGACGCGCCGGGCGACGACCCGTCGACCTGGAGGCTGGCTACCGGCGAGCCCGCCGACGAAGCCACCACGGCCGACCTGGTCTTCGCCTGGCGGGCGCTGCGCGCGGTGAAGTCCAACGCCATCCTGCTGGCCTCGGACGGCGCGACCGTCGGCATCGGCATGGGTCAGGTCAACCGCGTCGACTCGTGCCGGCTCGCCGTGGATCGCGCGGGCGACCGGGCCGCCGGAGCCGTCGCCGCTTCGGACGCGTTCTTCCCGTTCGCCGACGGGCTGCAGGTGCTGCTCGACGCGGGCGTGCGTGCCGTCGTGCAGCCAGGCGGATCGATCCGCGACGGCGACGTGATCGACGCCGCCAAGGCCGCCGGCGTCACGATGTACCTCACGGGCGCGCGGCACTTCGCGCACTGAAGAATGGAGACCGACTACGCCGACGCCGACCTGCGCGGCCAGCGCTGGGAGCGGCGCACGTTCGAGGACTGCGTGTTCACCGACGCCGCACTCGACGATCTGGTGACCACGGGCTGCACGTTCACCAACTGCAACTTCTCGCGCGCCGACCTGCCGCGCTCGCGCCACGAGCATTCCGCATTCGTGGCCTGCACGTTCGAGCAGGCGTCGCTGACCGATGCGACGTTCGTCGGCTGCAAGCTCAATGGATCGGTGTTCGACCACACCCGGTTGCGCGGCCTGCGCATCGAGGGCGGCGACCTGTCCTCGGCGTCGCTCGGCGGAGCCAATCTCGCGGGCCTGGACCTGAGCGGCGTCCGCATGGCTGAGACCAACCTGGTCGAGGCGAATCTGCGCGGCGCGATCCTGGCCGGGGCCGACCTGCGCGGCGCACGGTTCGGGCCGACCGATCTGCGCGATGCCGACCTGCGCGGCGCCCGGTTGGACGGCTTCGATCCACGCCGGGTCGACCTGCGCGGCGCCCGCATCGACATCGGCCAGGCCGTCGAGTTCGCCCGCGTCTTCGGTGTCGCCATCGGCTGAGCGAGACTGATCTTCCTGCGCTGATCGCGCCATGGCGCCCGATGCGCAGGAACATCCACCCGACAACAGGGACCGCCCGGCAACTGGGCCGTACCGCACCGGCTGGCAGGATGGGCGATCGTGACCGCGACGATCCTGGACGGCAAGGCCACCCTGGCGACGATCAAGACCGAACTGGCCGTGCGCGTCGCGGCGCTGGCCGAACAGGGCATCGTCCCCGGGCTCGGCACGCTGCTCGTCGGCGACGACCCCGGCAGCAAGTGGTACGTCGCCGCCAAGCACAAGGACTGTGCTGATATCGGCATCGCCAGCATCCGCCGCGACCTGCCGGCCACCGCCACCCAGCGTGAGGTCGAGGCGGCGGTGGACGAACTCAATGCCGACCCGGCCTGCACCGCCTACCTCGTGCAGTTACCGCTGCCCGTTGGTCTCGATGAAAACGCGATTCTCGAGCGCATCGATCCGGCCAAGGATGCCGACGGCCTGCACCCCATGAGCCTCGGCCGGCTCGTGCTCAACGCACGGGCACCGATCCCGTGCACGCCGTACGGGATCGTCGAACTGTTGCGGCGCTACGACATCCCGATCGCCGGCGCGGACGTCGTGGTGGTCGGTCGCGGCATCACCGTGGGCCGCCCGCTCGGCCTGCTGTTGACGCGCCGCAGCGAGAACGCCACGGTGACGCTTTGCCATACCGGGACGCGCGATCTGGCCAGCCACGTGGCTCGGGCCGACATCGTCGTGGCCGCCGCGGGCACGGCCGGCCTGATCCGCGCCGACATGGTGAAGGCGGGCGCGGTGGTCCTCGACGTCGGCGTCAGCCGGGTCGACGGCAAGATCGCCGGCGACGTAGCGGCCGATGTCGCCGAGGTGGCCGGCTACGTCTCGCCGAACCCGGGCGGTGTCGGCCCGATGACGCGCGCGATGCTGCTGACCAACGTCGTCGAGATGGCCGAGCTGGCCGCCAAGCGGGTCTGAGCATGCCGCTGGACCTCCGCCGGCGCGCCCGCGCCCAGGCCCCGCTGCTGGCAGTGCTGGCGATCGTCCTCGGCGTGGTGGTCTACCTCACTGTCTCGCCCGGCCACTGGCGCCGGGGCGCCGGGATGATCGCGGTCGCGATGCTGTTGGCCGGCGTCCTGCGGCTCGTGCTGCCCAGGCAGTACGCCGGATTGCTCGCCGCGCGGGGCCGGTGGATGGACTCGTTCTGCTATCTGGCGTTGGGTGCCGCGATTCTCATCATCGATATCCGACTGCGTAGCTGACCGTGGCGCCGACTAGCCTCGCGAGAACGTAGCGCGCACGCCAGAACCAGAGGAGACAGTCATGTCCGAATCCGCTCGCCACGGCAAGGTCACCGTCGTCGGCGCCGGCTTCTACGGGTCGACGACCGCACAGCGACTGGCCGAGTACGACGTGTTCGAGACCGTCGTGCTGACCGACATCGTCGAGGGCAAGCCCGAGGGCTTGGCGCTGGATCTCAACCAGTCGCGGCCGATCGAGGGGTTCGAGACCACCGTCGTCGGCGCGACGACGACGCCCGAGGGCGGCGGCTACGAGGCCACCGCCGACTCCGACGTCGTCGTCATCACCGCAGGCCTGCCCCGCAAGCCGGGCATGAGCCGCATGGACCTGCTCGACGTCAACGCCAAGATCGTGCGCGGCGTCGCGGAGAACATCGCCAAATACTCGCCCAACGCGGTCATCATCATCGTCTCGAACCCGCTCGACGAGATGACGGCACTGGCCCAGCAGGCGTCGCAGTTCCCGAAGAACCGGGTGTTCGGCCAGGCCGGCGTGCTCGACACCGCCCGCTTCACCAACAACGTCGCCACCACGCTGGGTGTCCCGGTCGGCTCCGTGCAGACGCTGACCCTGGGCTCGCACGGCGACACGATGGTGCCCGTCCCGTCGGCCTGCTTCGTCGACGGCAAGCCCCTCGCCGACGTCATGGACGCCGACACCATCGAGGAACTGGTGACGCGCACGCGCAACGGCGGCGCTGAAGTTGTCGCGCTGCTCAAGACCGGGTCGGCGTACTACGCACCTTCGGCGGCGGCAGCGCGTATGGCGCGCGCGGTCATCACCGACTCGGGCGAGACCATCCCGGTGTGCGCATGGGTTGACGGCGAGTACGGCATCAACGGCGTCTATCTCGGCGTCGAGGCAGAGATCGGGGCCGGCGGCGTCACGCGCGTGGTCGAGCGCGCCCTCACCGAGTCCGAACTGGACGGGCTGAAGCAAGCCGCCGACGCGGTCCGGGCCAAGCAGGCGGACATCGCCGACCGGTAGGTCGAACGGGCGAGGGGTTCTCGCATTGTCAGGCGGTACAGCGCGTTGTACTGCTATGTCACGATCCGCTCCAGTTTCGCGTAGGTCGTTGCTGTGTCACGTCCATGTGTGGGATAAAGCCGTGTCAGGTCCATGTGTGCCGAACACGTGGCCTCCCCCCAACGATGTAGGGACGACTATGACTACGGCTGCGCTGCCCGACAAGAGATCGACACTCGACCGGCTCTGGGATCGGGAGTTGAACCATTACCCGTCCACCGGCCAGCGGATGCTGTCGCTCGGGATCGTGGTGCTGGCCACGATCACGCTCTACTACCAGTTCTACCTGTCCGGCGCGGTGGCGACGAAGATCCTGCCCGAGTTCGACATGTCGTTCACCTACTTCGTGAACATCAGCGTCGTCGGGTACGTCCTCGGCGCGGTCGCGTCGTTCGTGGCCGGCATCGCTGATCGATACGACCGGGCGAACATCGTGACCGCCGGGCTGTTCATCGTCGCGCTGCTGTGCCTGGTCGGGATCCCCAACGTGCACAGCAAGATGGCCTTCGCAATCCTCATCGTGGCGATCGGCTTCGTCGAGGGCATCATCCTGGTGGCCACTCCTGCGCTGATCCGTGACTTCAGCCCGCAGCTCGGCCGCGCCTCCGCGATGGGGTTCTGGACCCTCGGCCCGGTGCTCGGCAGCCTCGTCGTCAGCATCCTGGTGAGCAACAGCAGCGACAGCACCCCGTGGCAGGACCAGTACATCGTCTGCGGATTCGTGGGCCTGGTGATCGCCGTGCTGGCGCTGTTCGGGCTGCGCGAACTCGCCCCGTCGCTGCGTGACCAACTCATGGTCAGCAGCCACGACCGGGCACTGATCGAGGCCCGCGCCAAGGGCATCGACGTCGAGGCAGCGCTGAAGCGGCCGTTCCGGCAGATGCTCAAGCCGGACATTGTCGTATCGGCATTCGGCATCAGCGTCTTCTTGATCATCTACTACATCGCGGTCGGCTTCTTCCCGATCTACTTCCAGACGGTCTTCGGCTTCAGCCAGTCCAAGGCGAACGCGCTGGGCAACTGGAACTGGACGTTCAACGCGCTCAGCCTGCTGTTCTTCGGCTTCCTGTCCGACCGACTCCGCGTACGCAAGCCGTTCATGGTCCTCGGCGCGCTCGGCGCGATCATCTTCACGTCGATCTTCGCGCTCAAGGCCACTGAACCCCACACCAGCTACTCGACGTTCGTCGTCCTGCTCGTTGGCATCAGCGTCTCGCTGGGTTGCGCCTACGCGCCGTGGATGGCGAGCTTCACCGAAACGGTCGAGCGGCGCAACCCGGCCCTGACGGCCACTGGACTGGCCGTGTGGGGCTTGATCATCCGCATCGTCATCGCGGTGTCCGTCTTCTTCGTCCCGCATGTGGTCAACACCGTCACCACGCTGGTCGACAAGGGCGCCACCGTCTCGGCTTCGGCCGAAGGCAAGGACCCGTCGCTCACACCGGCCCAGAACGCGGTCGTCAAGGCTGTCGCAGCGGACCCGACGATCGTCACCAAGGTGCAGACGCTGGCCGCGAAGTACAAGGCTGAGCTGGCGAGCGCAGCCAAGCTCGATCCTGCGACCCAGGCGGCCCTGGCGGCGAATCCCAACGATCCAGTGGCCCAGGCCAAGGCACTGAGCGAGATCTCGGGCATCCCGGCGGCGGCCGTGACCACGGTCCTCACACTCAGCGCGCAGCATCCCAACGCGCTGGCAGCCGGCCAGTCTCTGGACCCGGCGACTCAGCTCGGGCTGCTGACCAACCCAACCGACGCGGCACTCATTCAGAAGGCGGTCGGCGAGGTCGTGGCCAAGCTGAAGATCACCCCGGCCAAGGCGCTGGCCGCGCTGCAGGAACTGGGCACGATCCCGCCCGCGGACCTGATCACGATCCAGGCCAACGGCCCGCAGGTGCGAGCCGCGGGCGACCAGCTCACGGCGTTGGCCTCGGTGCCGGCGGCTGATCTGGCCTACCTGAACCAGTACGGCACCGCCCTGCAGAACCCGAAGGTGCAGGCCAGCCTGACCTTCCTGCAGGCCAACGGCGCCGACGTGCAGAAGGCCGTAACCGACTCACCGAAGCAGTGGCAGAAGTACTTCTGGATCGGGGTCGGCGGCGAGGTCCTGTTCATCCCGCTGATCTTCGTGATGGCCGGGTTCTGGGACCCGCGCAAGGCCAAGCGGCAGGAAGAGGAGCACGAGGCGCTCGTCGACGCCGAGATGGCCAAGCTGGGCAAGACGGAGCCGGAGCCGACCCCGGTCGGCTAGCTCGTTGCGGGGAGGGTTTCGCTCGCCAGCCGAGCGGAATCCTCCCGGTACCGATTGTGACGATCTTGATGCTCTCGTCGACCCGATATCACTCGAGTTGAGCCTCGAGATCGCGGCGTCGCAGGTGGGCCAGTGCGGCCGCGTCACCGGGGCCGCCGCGTTCACGCAGCCGCTCGGCCACCTCGGCCCGGTGCGCGTCGTCGACGTTGCCGCCGTACTTGAACTTGGCCCGCACCTCGCGAATCGTCAGGCGCAGGCCGCGGATGCCGGCCAGCCGCCGGCCGTGCTCGGCCGGGTCGGCGGCGCCGCTGCCCGGCTCGGTCACGCCGAGCTGCACGCGCAGTATCTCGGCCTTGCCTGCCTCGTCGTCGACGACCTGCGCGGTGGCGATCAGCTGGACGGCCGCGTAGTAGGTCGTCGGCACGCCCATCCGTGGATCCTCGTCGCCGATCGCCTTCCACGCCGCCGGGATGTAGGCCCAGTCACCGGCAATGCTCAACAGCACCGAGGGGTTCTCGGCCAGCGCCGACCAGATCGGATTGGGCCGGGCCAGGTGCAGCAACACCAGGTCGGCCGAGACCAGCGCGAACTGAGTCGGCACGACCACGGGCACGTCGCGGTCGCGTCCACTCGCGACGAGATGACCGAAGCCTCCCCCAGCGGCTATGCCCCCGCCGGCGACGCCCCCATTGGCGGGGGTACCCCCAGTACCGCGGACGAAGTCGACCCATTCCTCGTCCGATCCGCCCGCGTCCCAGGGATGGATGAGCATCAGTTGAACTCGCCGAGCACCGCCGAGCGCAACACGTCCAGGCTGACGCTGCCGACGTCCAGGGCGGTGCGGTGGAACGTCTTGAGGTCGAACGCGTCGCCCTGCTTCGCCCGGACGTCGTCGCGCAACTGCAACCAGAACCGCTCGCCGATCTTGTAGGCCGGGGCCTGGCCGGGCCAGCCGAGGTAGCGGTCGAGCTCGAAGCGCCGGAAACCTTCGGCGGTGGCGACATGCGCGGACAGGAAGTCCCACGCCTTGTCGTAGGTCCACGCGCCGCCACCGACCTCGGCCGGGGCCTCGAACTCGCAGTGGATACCGATGTCGAGGACAACGCGTGCGGCGCGCAGCGACTGGGAATCCAGCATGCCCAGGTAGTCGGCCGGATCGTCGAGGAAGCCGAGGTCGGCCATCAGCCGCTCGGCGTAGAGCGCCCACCCCTCACCGTGCCCGCTGGTCCACGAGGCCAGCCGGCGCCAGCGGTTGAGCAGGTCGCGGCGATACATCGTCTGGGCGATCTGGAGGTGATGGCCGGGGACACCCTCGTGATACACCGTCGTCAATTCGCGCCAGGTCGCGAATTCGGTGACGCCCTTGGGCACCGACCACCACATCTGCCCCGGGCGGCTGACCAGGTCATCGCTGGGACCGGTGTAGTAGATGCCACCCTGCTGGGTCGGGGCGATCTTGCACTCGAGCCGGCGGATCGGCTCCGGAATGTCGAAGTGGGTGCCGGCCAGACCCGCGACGGCCTCATCCGACTTGCCCTGCATCCACGCCTTCAGCGCGTCGGTGCCGGCGAGCTTGCGGCCCGGGTCGTGGTCGAGATAATCCATCGCCTCGCGCGTAGCTGCCCCGGGCTTGATGCGCTCGGCGGTCTGGCTCATCAACTCGGTGATGCGAGCGAGCTCGTCCTGACCCCACGCGTAGGACTCGGCCAGGTCGATTCGTGCGCCGACCGAGTAGCGCGACCACAGCGCGTAGCGCTCGCTGCCGACCGCATCCTTCGTCGGGGCCTGGGGCAGGAGTTCGTCGCGCAGGAAGGCCGACAACTGCTCGTAGGCCTGCGCCGCGCCCGCGGCGTTGCGCTCGAGATCGGTGCGCACGGAGGTGGGCAGTTCACTGCCGTCGGCCGGCGCGGCGTTGCGGGCCAACGTGGCGAAGAACCCGTCGGCTCCGATGTTGCCCTCGCTCTGGGTGAGGACGGCCTCGACCTGGCGGCGGGCACTTACGTCCCCGCGCGCCGCGGCGAAGCGCAGCGACTCGAGGTAGCCGGCCATGGCCGTCGGCACGGCGCCGAGCCGGGTGGCCACGGTCGCCCAGTCGTCAGCCGTTGCCGTCGGCGTGAGGTCGAAGATGTCGCGAATGGTCTGCGCCGGGGACGCGATGTTCTTCAGGTCCGACTCCTCGGCGCCCAGGGCGCGCAGGCCTTCCTCGACAGTCAGCGCCTCGCGCAGGGCAGCGACCGTGACGCGGTCATTGGCGTCTGTCGGCTCCGCGGCGGACAGGGCGGCCAGGGTGCCTCGGCGCAGGTCAGAGCGTGCGGCCAGCCAGTCGGGGGACAGGTCGGGCATCTCGGCGTCGTGGCCGGGGATGCCGAGGTAGGTGGCGATCATCGGGTCGAGCGCGACCCAGTCGTCGAGGTAGGTGTCGGCGACGGTATCCACAGCACTGGGGGTCCTGCCGGGGGAGGGGATGCGGGCCTCGGTCATGCCTTGCAGACTAGGACAGGCGCTAGGGCGGTCGGCGACCGATTTCGGCCATGAGATATCTTGATGTCAAGAGACCGTGACGTTCTGGAGGTTGGCAACGCATGTCCAAGATCAAGGTGCAGGGCACCGTCGTCGAACTCGACGGCGACGAGATGACGCGCATCATCTGGCAGTTCATCAAGGACAAGCTGATCGTCCCCTACCTCGACGTCGACCTCGAGTACTACGACCTGAGCATCGAGAACCGCGACGCCACCGACGACCAGGTGACGGTCGACGCGGCGAATGCGATCAAGCGGCACGGCGTGGGCGTCAAGTGCGCCACGATCACCCCCGATGAGGCGCGGGTCGAGGAGTTCGGCCTGAAGAAGATGTGGAAGTCGCCCAACGGCACGATCCGCAACATCCTCGGCGGCGTGATCTTCCGCGAGCCGATCGTCATGAGCAACGTGCCGCGCCTGGTTCCCGGCTGGACCAAGCCGATCGTGATCGGCCGCCACGCCTTCGGTGACCAGTACCGCGCCACCGACTTCGTCGTCCCCGGCGAGGGCACGCTGACGATGACGTTCACGCCGAAGGACGGCAGCGAACCAATGGAGTTCAACGTCTTCGACTTCCCCGGCGGCGGTGTCGCGGTCGGGATGTATAACCTGGACGCCTCGATCCGCGACTTCGCGCGGGCATCGATGCGCTACGGCCTCGACCGCGGCCTGCCGGTCTACCTGTCGACCAAGAACACGATCCTCAAGGCCTACGACGGCCGGTTCAAGGACCTGTTCGCCGAAGTCTTCGAGAACGAGTTCAAGGCGGACTTCGACGCGGCCGGCATCACCTACGAGCACCGCCTGATCGACGACATGGTCGCCGCGGCGATGAAGTGGGAGGGCGGCTACGTCTGGGCCTGCAAGAACTACGACGGCGACGTGCAGTCCGACACCGTCGCGCAGGGCTTCGGCTCGCTCGGCCTGATGACCTCGGTGCTGATGACGCCCGACGGCAAGACCGTCGAGGCCGAGGCCGCGCACGGCACAGTGACCCGGCACTACCGCCAGCACCAGCAGGGCAAGCCCACCTCGACCAACCCGATCGCCTCGATCTTCGCCTGGACGCAGGGGTTGTCCTACCGCGGCAAGATGGACGGGACGCCTGAGGTCACCCAGTTCGCCGAGACGCTCGAGCGGGTGTGTGTCGAGACCGTCGAGTCCGGGCAGATGACCAAGGACCTCGCGCTGCTGATCAGCCCGGACGCGCCGTGGCTGACGACCGAGGCCTTCCTCGACGCCATCGATGCCAACCTGCAGAAGGCGATGGCCTGAGCGTCGCGTGTCCCAATTGTGACCTGAGTCTCTATGACTTGGAGTTACAGGTAGGTAGCGTCGGAGGGACCGGCTGATGACCTCAGCCCGCCCAGGCACCACCTGCGCTCGAGGAGACACAGCATGCTGGCGTTCGAGCGGCACGGATCGGGCGAGCCGCTCGTGCTGGTGCACGGCATCGCGCACCGCCGTCAGGTCTGGTACCCGGTGCTCGACCAGCTCGCGGCCGAACGCGAGGTCATCCTGGTCGACCTGCCCGGCCACGGCCAGTCCTCGTCGTTCGCGCCCGAGGGGCGCTCGGTGGTCGACGCGCTACGCGCCGAATTCCGGCAGTTCCTGGTCGACAAGGAGCTGGACCGTCCGCACATCGCCGGCAACTCCCTCGGCGGCCGGGTGGCCCTCGAGGCGGGCGCGGCCGGAGATGCCCGTAGCGTCACGGCGCTCTCGCCGGCCGGGTTCTGGCGCAGCGAGACCTCCTTCGCCTACACGCGCAAGCTGTTCACGTCCGCGGCGATCGTGAGCCAGCGGCTCGGCCCCCGCGCCGCCGTGCTGTGCCGCAGCCGGGCCGGCCGCACGCTGATGTACGGCGTGCTCACCTCGCACCCGGCCCGCATCTCGCCCGACCACGCGCTCGGTGACTTCCGGGCCTTCGAATACGCCCGCCCGGCGATGCGGTTGCTGCTCGAGGCAGCCACCCCGTTCGACCAATACGTGGCGCCCGAGATCCCGGTGACGATCGCCTGGGCCGCCCGCGACCTGGTGCTCCCGCTCTGGCAGGCCGGGGTGGCCAAGGCGCTGCTCCCGCACGCCCAGCACGTCACCATGCGCGGCGTCGGCCACGTCCCCATGTTCGACAACCCGGAGCTCGTGGCGCAGGTGCTGCTGCGCGGCAGCGCCCAGCAGGTGGCCGTCACCGGGCTAGCGGATGCGGTCGCGGCGACCGACCTTCCGGACTCCCGCGCGGCGGCATCCGC
>JAOPWD010000099.1 GCA_025965875.1 Pseudonocardiales bacterium | reverse complement strand
CAGGTAGTCGATGCGCTCGGGGTCGTGCACGCCACCGTCGGCGGCGACGACATTGTCGTACGCCGCGCCGTTCTCGGTGATCGCCAGCGGCATCTCGGGGTAGTCGCGGTGCAGCCGCAGCAGCAGGTCGGTCAGGCTGGCCGGCTCGATCGGCCAGCCCATCGCGGTGTACGGGCCGGGCTGCGGCACGGCGAAGGCGAGATCGGTGCCGGGGACCGGGGCGGGCCCGGCGGTGCCGTGCGGGTCGTTCGCATTGGCGGCGCTCTGCTCCCGCAACTGCGCCGTCGCCGCGGCCACGAGGGTGGGGAAGTAGTAGTTGATCCCGAGCACGTCGATCGGCGCGGCGATGGCGTCCACGTCGCCGTCCTGGATGAAGGACCAGTCGGTCAGGTGCGCCAGGTCAGCTAGCAGATCTTCCGGGTAACGCCCGCGCAGGACGGGTTCGAGGAAAATCCGGTTGGCGACGGCGTCGACGTGTCGCTCGGCGTTGCGGTCGGCGGCGGACTCCGACGCTGCGCGGACCTGCTGCAGATTCAGGGTGAGCGAGACCTGGCCGGTCGACGGCAGCGCGTCGCGCAGCGCGGCAGTGCCGAGGCCGTGCGCCAGGTTGAGGTGGTGCGCCGCGGCAAGCGACGTCGCATTGTCGGTCAGGCCCGGCGCATGGACGCCGGCGCTGTAACCCAGGTAGGCGCTGCACCACGGCTCGTTCAGGGTGGTGAAGGTCGGCACGCGATCACCCAGAGCCTGCCCGACCACGCCCGCGTATTCGGCGAAGCGTGCCGCAGTGTCTCGATTTGCCCAGCCGCCGGCGTCCTGGAGCGGCTGGGGCAGGTCCCAGTGATACAGCGTCAGCAGCGGCATGATGCCGTTGTCGAGCAGGCCGTCGACGAGGCGCGAGTAGAAGTCGAGCCCGGCCTGGTTGACCGCCCCGGAGCCGGTCGGCACGATCCGCGGCCAGGCGACCGAGAAGCGGTAGGCGTTCAGCCCAAGGTCGGCCATGATCGCGATGTCTTCGGTCGTCCGGTGGTAGTGATCGGTCGCGACATCGCCTGTCTCACCGTTGAGTACCCGGCCCGGGGTGTGGCTGAAGGTGTCCCAGATCGACGCCCCGCGGCCGTCCTCCTGGACAGCGCCTTCGATTTGATACGCCGCCGTCGCCGCGCCCCATACGAAGCCGGCTGGAAAGGTGATCGCCCCCTGGGCGGTGCCGTTCGGTTGCATGATCGCAGCGTAGGACACCGCCCTGGTACGGCCTGGGGCCGCTCATCTGGCAGAATGCCCTGTTGAGTACCGGCTGGATCGCGGCCCCTCTACCCGCACCCGGTCAGTCCACCCGGACGCCCGTCCCCGAGAACCCCACCCGGATTCGGCGCGGCCAACCTTTGACAACGTCTGGAGCACCGAATCCGTGGCAACAAAGATCAAGCTCATGCGTCGGGGAAAGATGCGCGAGCCGCACTACCGAATCGTTGTCGCCGACGCACGCACCAAGCGTGACGGCCGCAGCATCGAGACCATCGGCGAGTACCACCCCAAGAACGACCCGTCGATCATCCGCGTCGACGGCGAGCGGGCCGCATACTGGCTCGGCGTCGGTGCCCAGCCGACCGAGGCCGTCGCCGCGATCCTCAAGGTCACCGGCGACTGGCAGAAGTTCAAGGGTGAGCCCGCGCCGCCGCCCATGAAGATGGCCGAGCCCAAGACCGACAAGCTGGACCTGTTCAACGCCGCACTGGCCGACGCGACCGGCGAGCCCGAGGCGGAGGCCACCACGCCGCGCAAGCGTGCCGCGAAGGCCACCAGGCCGGCAGCCGAGCCCAAGGCCGACGAGCCCGCAGCCGACGGCGGCAAGGTCGACGAGCCCAAGGCCGAAGCTGCCGCCCCGGCAGCGACGGACGAGTCGGCGGAGAGCTGACGTGCTCGAGGAAGCCCTCGAGCACCTGATCCGCGGCATCGTCGATCACCCCGACGACGTACAGGTCGACATGGTCGACAACCGTCGCGGCCAGCGACTCGAGGTCCGGGTCCATCCCGAGGACCTCGGGCGCGTGATCGGGCGCAACGGGCGCACGGCCAAGGCGCTGCGCCAAGTGATCAACGGCGTCGGCGGCAAGGGCATCCGCGTCGACGTGGTCGACGTCGACCGGCGCTAGGTGGCTGACCCGGACGCGGAGTTCGTCGCGGTCGGCCGGATCGGTCCGGCCCGCGGCGTGCGCGGCGACGTGTTCGTCGAACCGTGGACCGACGACCCGGCCGAGCGCTTCGCGGCGGGTTCGGTGTTGCGCACCGAACCCGTCGAGGCCGGCCCGCTCACGGTCGAGTCGGCCAACTTCGGTGGCAGCAAGCTGGTCTTGCACTTCGCCGGGGTCGAGGACCGTGCGGCCGCCGCGGCGCTGCACAGCGTCCGGCTGATGTTCCCGGCCGCAGCCCGCCCACCACTCGAGGATCCGGACGAGTTCTACGCGTCCGATCTGGTCGGGCTGACCGCTCGCGCGGTCTCCGGGACTGATTTCGGCCCCGTGCGCGACGTGCTGAATCTCGCCGGCGCCGAATACCTGGTCCTCGATATTGACGGCCGCGAGCAGCTGGTCCCGTTCGTCACGGCCATCGTCCCCACCGTCGACGTCGCGGGCGGCGTAGTCGTCATCGACCCGCCCGACGGGCTGTTCGACCAATGACCGCCGAGCTCGCCCTCGACGTCGTCACGATCTTCCCCGACTACCTCGCGCCGTTGCGGCAGTCCCTGCTGGGCAAGGCCATCGAACGTGGCCAGGTCGAGGTGCGGGTGCACGATCTGCGTCGCTGGACCGACGATGTCCACCGGACGGTCGACGACACGCCCTACGGGGGCGGGCCGGGCATGGTGATGCGCGCCGAGCCGTGGGGGCGGGTCCTGGATGAATTGGCGCCGCCCCAGGCCGCCACGCAGCCGCGATTGGTGGTGCCGACACCGACCGGCCGCCCGTTCACCCAGGCGATTGCGGCCGAGTACGCCGCCGAACCCTGGCTGCTGTTCGCCTGCGGGCGCTACGAGGGCATCGACGCGCGCGTCGTCGAATACGCCAGGCGGCGGATGCCCGTCGACGAGGTGAGCCTCGGCGACTACGTGCTGGCCGGCGGCGAGGTCGCCGTGTTGGTGATCGCCGAAGCGGTGTCGCGCCTACTGCCCGGCGTGCTCGGCAACGACCAGTCAGCGCTCGACGACTCCTTCTCCGCAGGCCCGGCCGGGTTGCTCGAAGCCCCCGCGTACACCAGGCCGGCGTCCTGGCGCGGGCTGGACGTCCCGCCGGTTCTGCTGTCCGGTAATCACGCCGAGATCGCCCGTTGGCGTGCTGAGCGCTCGCGGGAACGCACCGGGCAGCTTCGGCCCGACCTGCTCTGACCGGGGCGCGGTTTCGGTTCGCCCAGCTGGATATGGCATCATCGTGGGGTTGCCCGCCGCACGCGTCTGCGGGAATCCGATGGTGGTCGCCGTTGTGCGCTGCCTGCACCGCCCGAGCAGACCGAAGCACGATCACAAGGAAGCGAAGCCCCGAGATGAACACCCTTGACATGCTGGACACCGAGTCGCTGCGCACCGACGTACCCGACTTCCGGCCCGGCGACACCCTCAAGGTGCACGTCCGTGTGATCGAGGGCACTCGCTCGCGCGTTCAGGTGTTCCAGGGCGCCGTGATCCGCCGTCAGGGTGGGGGCGTCCGCGAGACGTTCACGGTCCGCAAGATCAGCTTCGGCGTCGGCGTCGAGCGCACCTTCCCGGTGCACACCCCGATCATCGAGAAGATCGAGGTCGTGACTCGCGGCGACGTGCGACGCGCCAAGCTCTACTATCTGCGGGATCTGCGGGGCAAGAAGGCCAAGATCAAAGAGAAGCGCGAGACCGCTGCGCACTGACTTGGCCCGGACAGGAGTGCATGACCGACGATATCGAGAGCGCCGACCGACTTCAGTTCGAATCGGCAGACTCCGCGCAGAACGGCGACCTCGCCGATTCCTTCGCGATCGATAGCGCGGTTGACGAGGATGACGAGGTAGCGCCCGGTTTGACTACCGCCCCGTCCCCCCGCCGCTCCGGTGGGCGGCACTCCAAGAAGCGTAAGCCGGATCCCGAACCCGACCTGAGCCCGGTCGATGCCGTCAGCGACGAGACGGCGGTGTTGCCGCGCATCGAGCCGGACCCGGACGACTCCGGCCCGACCGATGCGGCCGATGCTCCCACTCCCGGCACCGATGACGACTCCCGCAAGGCGCGGCGACTCACGCGCAAGCGCAAGCGCCGCAAGGCGCCGTGGTGGGAGCTGCCCGTTCTGGTCGCCGTCGCGATTCTGGTCGCGGTGCTGGTGAAGACCTTCGTGATCCAGCCGTTCTACATCCCGTCGCCGTCGATGGAGAAGACGCTGCACGGCTGCACCGGCTGCAAGGGCGACCGGATCCTCGTCAACAAGCCGATCTATGACCTGCGCGATCCCCATCCGGGCGACATCGTGGTCTTTCACGCCCCGCCCGGCTGGGACGACGAGCCGGCATCGACGCCGCCGAGCAATCCGATCGTCAAGGGCCTGCGCGGCTTCGGTCAGCTCGTGGGCTTCGTGCCGCCCGACGGGCTGGTCCTGGTCAAGCGGGTCATCGCAGTCGGCGGCGAGACCATCAAGGGTGTGTCGCTCAACGGACGCGACCAGATCATGATCAGCGACCATGGCACCGCCGGTCCGTGGCGCACGCTGAACGAGCCGTACACCTACTACAACGGCGACGACTCGCACGCTGTGTTCGGGCCGGTGACGGTGCCCAAGGGCCGGCTGTGGGTGATGGGCGACCACCGCGACGACTCGGCTGACTCACGCTTCCACTGCAGCCCCACAGGGGCCCAGGGTCCGGATGACGCGACCTGCGACCCGAAGGCGAGCACCGTCGCAACCAACGAGGTGATCGGCAAGGCTGTCGTGATCGCGTGGCCGCCGTCGCGCTGGCGCACGCTGGGCACCCCCGCCACGTTCAAGAACGCGGCACTGGCGCTGGGCAGCCAGCAGCCACTCGTTGGTGGCGCGATCATCGTGCTGCCGTTCTACCTGGTGCGCCGCCGCCGGCGCCGCGTGCCGTGACCGCGCCCGTCCACCGGGTCGGTGGACGGATTCTGATGATCGATCCGGACGAGCGGATCCTGCTCATCCATGAGCGCATCGAGCACGGCCAGGTCCATTGGCTCACGCCCGGTGGCGGGGTCGAGGCTGGCGAGACGCCTCGGGACGCAGCGGTCCGCGAGGTGGCCGAGGAGACCGGCATCGCGGTCACGCTGGGTCCAGGGGCCGAGGCCGTGCTCGTCACGCGCCGGCTGTGGGGCTGGGACGGCGTCACCTACGACCAGGTCGACCACTACTTCGTAGCGCGGGTGGGCGCCGGGCTGGAGGTGGCTCCGGGCGGACTCACGGCGATCGAGACGCAGACCCTGATCGGGCACCGATGGTGGACCGCGGAGGCGCTGCGCAGCACCGGCGAGATCGTCGTACCGCCCGATCTGGGCGACCTGCTCGACCGGCTGCCTGGCCTCGCATCGGCGGGCGGGTAACGTCGGCGACCTCATGGCAAACAGTTCTGTGACCACTGCTCCGGCGTTCCGGCCGCCACGGCTGGTCGTGCGTCGCGAGGTCGGCCTGTCGGCCTACGAGGCGGCACTGGCCCGGGCCGGTTTCGACCTGGTGGCCGGGGCCGACGAGGCCGGGCGGGGCGCCTGCGCGGGGCCGCTGGTCGTCGCGGCCTGCATCCTGCCGCCGGGCCGGCGGGGGCGCATCGACGGCCTCGACGACTCGAAGCTGCTCACCGCGGCCGTCCGGGAGCGGCTCTACGACGAGATCATGGGTCGGGCCGTCGCCTACTCGGTCGTGATCGTTGCGGCCAGCGAGATCGACGCGTACGGGCTGCACGTGGCCAACCTCGCGGGGATGCGTCGAGCCCTCGGCACGTTGCGGCCGGAGGCTCGTTACGCCTTGACGGATGGCTTCCCGGTGCCCGGTGTCGGAGTGCCGGCCACCGCGGTATGGAAGGGCGACGCGACGGTGGCGTGCATCGCGGCGGCTTCGATCCTGGCCAAGGTCACCCGGGACGCCATCATGACCGACCTGCACGAGCACTGGCCCGACTACGACTTCGCCCAGCACAAGGGCTACGTGACACCGGGACATGCCGAGGCGCTGACCAGGCTGGGCCCGTGCCCCGAGCACCGGCGCCGCTACATCAACGTCCGTCGCGCGATGCGCGATGGAGTCGCGGTGAGCGACAATGAGGTCATGGACGCCGACGACAGCGCGATGATGAGCTTGGAGATGGCGTGAGTTCCGAAGACCTCGAGAACTACGAGACCGAGATGGAGCTGCAGCTCTATCGGGAGTACAAGGACGTCGCGGCCCAGTTCAGCTACGTCGTGGAGACCGAGCGCCGCTTCTATCTGACCAACGATGTCGACCTGCAGCCGCGCAACGCCGACGGTGAGGTGTACTTCGAGCTGACGATGCGCGATGCCTGGGTGTGGGATATGTACCGTCCGGCGCGGTTTGTGAAGACGGTGCGGGTGGTGACGTTCAAGGACGTCAACATCGAGGAGCTGGACAAGCCCGACCTGGAGTTGCCCGGCGGCAAGGCCGACTTCGGGACCTAGTTGTCTCGAAGTGAGAGTATGCGGATGCATATTATCACTTAGTGGCTAAGTCGATGATATGGTTGGGTCATGTCCGCAGATCGGCCCGACGCTGGACCACCTGCCTGGCCGGCCATCGGCTGGGAAGAGCGGCCGTGGACACCGAAGATTGCGCCACACCTGGTCTCGCGGTCAGTGCTGGCCCGCCATGTCGGGCCTTACCAGGCGGCCGTAGTGCCCGAGATCGCCGAGTTGGATCCCCGGCTAGCGACCGGCGCCGCCGCACTGGCTGAGCAGGCCTCGGCCGAGATTGCTCGCTTCGACACCGAAGTGGGTGTCGAGATCGCTCCCTTCGCAGCCGTCCTGCTGCGCTCGGAGTCGGCGTCGTCGTCGATGATCGAGAACCTCAATTCGGGAGCGAAGGCGATCGCGCTGGCCGAGATGGGCAGCGCCGACAAGCGAAACGCCACAGAGATCGTCGGCAATGTGCACGCGATGCAGGCCGCCCTCGAACTCGCCGACCGGCTCGACGGCGACGCCGTTCTGGCTATGCACGCCGCGCTCCTCGGCGACCTCGAGCCGACGGGGGCCGGGACGTGGCGCGCGGAACAGGTATGGATCGGCGGCGACAGCTTCGGCCCGCACGGCGCGTCGTTCGTGGCGCCGCATCACGACCGCGTTCCGGCTGCCATGGCCGACCTGATGCGCTTCGTACAGCGCGAGGACCTGCCGGTGCTCACCCAGGCCGCGATTGCGCACGCGCAGTTCGAGACCATCCACCCGTTCACCGACGGCAACGGGCGTACCGGTCGGGCACTGGTGCACTCGATGCTGCGTGCGAAGGGATTGACCAGGCAGGTCACCGTCCCCGTCTCGGCCGGTCTGCTGACCGACACGAACGCCTACTTCGACACGTTGACCGCCTACCGGCAGGGCGACATCGCGCCGATCGTGCAGACGCTGTCCGACGCCACGTTCGCGGCCATCACGAATGGCCGTCAACTCGTGGCCGACCTGCGTGACATCCGCGAGCGGTGGAACGGCACCGTCCGCGCCCGCCGCGACTCGAGTGCCTGGCGCCTGGCCGACTTCGTCATCCGGCAGCCGGTCATCGACATCTCGGCCACGGCGCGCGAATTGGGTATCTCGCCGGCCAACGCGCTCCGGCCGATCGCGGCGTTGGCCGACGCCGGCGTCCTGAGCGAATTCACGGGCTTCAAGCGCAACCGGATGTGGCAGTCGCGCGAGGTCCTCTCGGCCCTGGACGACTTCGCGGCCCGCACCGGACGGCGCCGCCGGGGTTGACGGACCGGCTCGCGGCAGGGTTGTCAAATTCCTCATCCACAGGCCCCTGGTTCGTCCACAGCCGCCGAGCTGGTGCTGCGATGCCGGGTGGCGCCGGGCCAGCCTGGTGGGATGCGAGTCAAGGACGCGGTCGGTCGCTTCGGCGAGGACCTTGCCGCCACCTACCTGCGCGATGCCGGGCTGACGATCGTCGAGCGCAACTGGCGCTGCTCCGACGGCGAGCTCGACATCGTGGCGCGCGACGGCGAGGTGCTCATCTTCGTCGAGGTGAAGACCCGCTCGTCGACCGCCTTCGGCGATCCGGCCGAGGCGGTGAACCCGGTCAAGGCCCTCCGGTTGCGCAAGCTCGCGCTGCGTTGGCTGGCCGATCATCGTGACGTCCCGTACTGGTCGCAGTTGCGCTTCGACGTGGTGTCGGTGCTGCGCCTCGCGCCGGGCGGGCCGTCCGTGCGTCACCTCAAGGCAGTGCTGTAGTGCCCCCCGTCGCCAGCATGTTCACCGTTCGCGACGGCCTGACGCGCGGTGGCTTCGTCGTCGTCGCCCCTAGGGGAGCGCTATCGGCCTCCTCCTCCACCTCGCTGGACACACGGCAGGATCGCCGCACCCGGCAGACGACTTCCAACGGGGGGCACTAGATGGCCCTCGCCCGCACGCTCGGCGTGGCATTGAACGGGGTCGCCGGCCAGGTCGTCGAGATCGAGTCCGACATCTCGAGCGGGCTGCCGGGCATGTCGTTCACCGGGCTGGCCGACACCTCGGTCGTCGAGTCGCGCGACCGCATCCGCGCGGCCGTGCTGAACTCTGGGGTCGACTGGCCGAACCGCAAGATCACGGTCGCCCTGTTCCCGGCCGACGTGCGCAAGGTCGGCTCCCGCTTCGATTTGGCGATGGCGCTGGCCGTCCTGGCTTCGGCGGACGAGATCCGGGTCGACGCCGTCGCCGACGCCGTCTGGATCGCCGAACTCGGGCTCGACGGCCGGCTGCGGCCGGTGCGCGGGGTGTTGCCATCGGTGGTCACAGCGCAGCGGGCGGGGGTGCGCCGGGTCGTCGTCGCGCAGGCCAACGCGGCTGAGGCCGCACTCGTGCAGGGGATGGACGTGCGGGCGGCGCACGACCTGCGCGAGGTGATCGACTGGCTGCGCGGCGACGGCTCCGCGCCGCCGCCCGCCGAGCCCGACGACGACCCGGACACCGGCCCTGAGGGCCCCGATCTGGCCGATGTGGCTGGGCAGGCGGCGGCCAAGCGGGCGCTCGAAGTGGCGGCAGCCGGCGGGCACCACCTCTATCTGGTGGGCGCGCCTGGAGCGGGCAAGACCATGCTCGCCGAGCGTCTGCCCGGCCTGCTGCCCTCGCTCGACGCTGCCGCCGCCCTGGAAGTGACGGCGGTCTATTCGGTAGCCGGGCATCTGGACAAGAAGGCGCGACTGGTGCGCCGGGCGCCCATGCAGGCACCGCATCACACGGCGTCGGTCGCGTCAATGGTAGGCGGCGGGTCCCATCTGGCCCGGCCCGGCGCGATCAGCCTGGCCCACCACGGAGTGCTGTTCCTCGACGAAGCGCCCGAGTTCTCGCCGCGGGCCCTCGACGCGCTGCGCCAGCCGCTGGAGAGCGGCTTTGTGATCCTGCACCGGGGCGGCGGTGCGGTGAGCTATCCCGCGCGCTTCCTGCTCGTACTCGCCGCCAACCCCTGCCCGTGCGGGAGCCGGGCCCGCGATTGCGTCTGCCCACCGCAGTCGCGGCGCAGGTATCAGCAGCGGCTGTCCGGGCCGCTGCTCGACCGGATCGACGTACGGGTACACGTCGACCCGGTTCCGCACGCCGACCTGTTCGACGACGCGGCCGGGCGCGAGAGCAGCCGGGCCGTGGCGGCGCGGGTCGCCGTTGCTCGCGCCGCAGCGGCCGAGCGATGGTCGCGCACGCCGTGGCGCATGAACGGGGCGGTGCCGGGTGCCGCGCTGCGCGCCGCGCCGTGGGCGCTGCCGCACGCGGCGCTGGCGCCGGCGCAGGCCTACCTGCAGCGCGGTGAGATCAGCGCCCGTGGCTTCGACCGGGTACTCCGGTTGGCCTGGACGGTGGCCGATCTTGCCGGCCGCGGGAGTCCCGAAATGGGCGATGTCGCCGAGGCGCTGTATTTCCGCACCGGGAGCAGTGGCGCATGGGCGGCGTAGTCAGCGACGACATCCTGCTGGCGCGGGCCTATTTGAGCCGGGTAGCCGAACCGGCGTGCATCCCCGTGTGGGACTGTGTTCGGTGCCTTGGGCCAGTCGCGGCCGCGCGGCTGATCCGCGACGGCGCAGGCTCGCCCGAAGTGTCGGCCGCGACGGCAGCCCGTCGGGAGCACGCGGACCCGCAGGCCGACCTCGACGTGGCGCAGCGCCACGGCATCCGGCTCGTCGTGCCCGAATCCGACGAGTGGCCGCACTTCGCCCTGGCCGCACTCGAACGCACCGGCCGCGCCCGAGCACGAACGTTCCAGGCGGGCGAACGCAAGGTCAGCGATTCCGGGGAGCCCATGCCCCCGCTGGCGCTATGGGTCAAGGGCCCGGGCGAACTGGCCGCACTCGGCGTGCGATCGGTCGGCATCGTGGGCTCCCGAGCTGCGACGGCCTACGGCGAACACGTCACTGCCGACCTGGGCTACGGCCTGGCTGGTCGCGGCGTGGTCGTGGTGTCCGGCGGCGCCTACGGCATCGATGCCGCCGCCCATCGTGGCGCGCTCGCCGCGGGCGGGCAGACCGTCGTCGTCTCAGCCGGCGGGCTGGACCGGCCCTACCCGACCGGTAACGCGGCGTTGTTCACGCGCGCCGCCGAGTCCGGCCTGGTGATCTCCGAGAGTCCGCCCGGCGCGGCCCCGCAGCGGCACCGCTTTCTGACGCGCAACCGCCTGATCGCCGCGCTCTCGACCGGCACGGTCGTGGTCGAAGCGGCCCGACGGTCCGGCGCCGCGAACACCGCTCATCACTGCCTGACGCTGGGTCGTCCGGTCATGGCGGTGCCCGGGCCGGTCACCTCGCCCATGTCGGCGGGCTGCCACGACCTGCTGCGGCGGGAGAACGATCCAGCGTTGCTGGTCACCTGTGTCGACGACGTGGTGGCCGTGGTCGGCGCGATGGGCGACGGGATCGCCGCCGACCAGCGACCGCCTGCTGACCCCATCGCCGGCGATGTGCGGGCTGAGCTCGACGTCCTCGACCCTGTCGCGCGGCGGGTGTTCGAGGGCCTGCCCGTCCGTCGACCGGCCCGACCCGATGAGATCGCGCAGCGCTGTGGGGTGACTCCGCTGGAGGTGATCAGGTCGTTGCCCGTCCTCGATCTCGCCGGGCTGCTTGAGGCCAGTGACGCCGGCTACCGCATCGCCGCTCGTTTGCGGCCGCGTCGACGCCGGGTGTGATCATCAGCCGTCATCGCCGACAACGGCACGCACGTTCGCGGGAAGTGCGCTTGGGGACAAATCCTGCACGAGTGCACTAACCCCGAAGATGCGAGTGCCCCTGCGACGGTGGCAGGGGCGAGTCAGCACGCGGGCGTGAATCCTGCAGGACGTTCGCCATCGTGGCCCGACTAGGGTTCGCAGGATGGGCTATGAAGCGTTGTGGGTAGTGACGTTTACTCCGAACTGGGATGAAACCCGGCGGGTCCGTGCCGCCGGACCGTTCCCGGCCGTCGAGTCGGCTCAAGGGTTCGCCCGCAAGCTGCGCGCCGAGTGGCCGGCGGGCGCAGACCCCGAGATCGAGGTCGTCCAGCTTGAAACGACCGAACCCATCTCAGAACTTGTCGACGGCGACCGCTGACCTGACGGTCGCGCAGGGTCAGCGCCGCCGGGCGCGAACGGGTCGGTGGTTTCCGACGTCCTAGTCTTTGAGCCGGTCGAGGCCGATTATGAGAGCCTCGCGCTCGTGCAGCGAAATGTGATCGTCGAGGGCGTCGATCTGCGCCAACAGTGCGGAGTAGCGCCTAGCGGAGATCACCACTGCTGCCGGGTGACTATGCAGGGTAAGCACCAGGGTCTCGCGCTCAGCGTTGTGGAGTAGCGCGGTCAACTTGGTATTTGCGTCCTCAACCGGGACGATTCGGGTCACGGACGTGCCTCCCGCAATGCCGGCGATGGAGAACGGCGTGCGTCGACAGACAGACCTTTCGGCGCGGCTGTCGCGCTCATGAGGCATCCAGTAGCGCGCTCAGGCCGACGATCTCGAAGGCTCACCCTGGTGGAATCGAGTTCACCACGGGCGGTGACGCACCGCCCCGACCAGTCGGTTTGCAGATCAAGCGACTGAGCCGTCAAGTCCACCGAGGCTGGGACGTCGCTGACATCGAGTGTTGGACGCATGATTCCCAAAGGTCGATCACCGAGCGGCGTCCAGATTCGAGCTGCTGCTCACAGAGACCCGCGCGCGGGTTGTTCTGATACCGGACCGGCTGGAAATCTCAACCGCCGTCACTCTACGCCCGCCGAGGTGTTCAGCGTGACTATGCAGATAGCGAGATTGTCGCGTAACGCGGGCTGATAACCGGAGCCCCGCGCGTGTGCGTGGCGGCTTGACCCGAGCGTTGCGCTGCCGCACGGTCGACTGATGGCGCAGACCAAGCGACGGGTCGACCTCACCGCTGCGCGCGCTGAGCTTCCTCCGCCGATGCGCGTCGCAGTCGATGCCTACGAGCGGCACCTGCGTCTCGAGGTCAACAGATCCCCGCACACCATCCGCGCGTACCTGGGCGACGTAGCCGGATTCCTCGAACACCTCGGCAAACTCGGCGGCCGCGACGTCAGCGACATCGAGCTGGCCACGCTGCGCGGCTGGCTGGCCATCCAGCGCAATGCCGGCGTCGCGCGCACCACGCTCGCCCGGCGGGCCGCCTCGCTGCGCACCTTCACGGCGTGGGCGCACCGCACCGGCCGTATCGCCACCGACCCCGGCGCGCTGTTAGCCAGCCCGCGGCCGCACCGCTCCCTGCCGCCCGTGCTGCGCGCCGACGAGGCGGCGGCGGTGATGGAGGCCGACGACGAGACGCTGACCGCGATCGGGCGCCGCGACCGGCTGGTCGTCGAGCTGCTCTACGCGACCGGGATCCGGGTCGCCGAACTGGTCGGGCTCGACATCGACGACGTCGACCGCAGCCGCCGGGTGGTGCGCGTGTTGGGCAAGGGCGCCAAGGAACGCACCGTGCCGTACGGCCTGGCCGCCGAGCGGGCACTCGCGGACTGGCTGCAGGCCGGCCGGCCCGACGTCGCCAACGAGGTCAGCGGACCGGCCCTGCTGCTCGGCGCCCGCGGGGGGAGGCTGGATCCACGAGCAGTGCGCACGATCGTGCACCGACGCGTCGCCGCCGTGCCCGGCGCGCCGGACCTCGGCCCGCACGGGCTACGGCACTCGGCGGCCACCCATCTGCTCGACGGCGGCGCGGACCTGCGCACGGTCCAGGAGTTGCTCGGCCACGCCAGCCTCGCGACGACCCAGATCTACACGCATGTGTCGGTCGAGCGGCTTCGCCAGACCTACGCCCGCGCTCATCCCCGCGCCTGATCCCACGGCAGCAGGCGCACCGGCCCAAGTCCCGCCAGTAGCGTCATCGGGTCGAAGTACGCGCCGTCGCGCCGGGCGCTCCAGTGCACGCACACGCTCGGCCGGCAGCCGCCGTGACTGCCACGGACCCGACCGATGGGCTGGCCGCGGCTGAGCGGCGCACCCGCCGAAACGGTGGGTTCGACCGGTTCGTACTCGGTCAGCACGCCGTCGGGATGCTCGATCACGACGACGCCACGGCCGGCCACCGGCCCGGCGAAGCGCACCCGGCCCAGCCCGGCCGCGAGCACGACATCGTCCGGGGATGCCGCCAGGTCGACCCCGCGATGACCGGCCGCATACGGGCCCGGTGGCGCCTCGAACGGCCGCACCACGACGACCGGGGCGGCGACGGGCGCGCGGTAGGACACCGGGGCGGCGGTCGGTGCATACGTCGCGGATGCCGACGTCGGCGCCCGCGGGCCCCAGGCCAGCACGAGCGCAGCACACCCCACGGCGACCCCGGCACGACTCACAGCCCCACCCTCGCCGCCGACGCGCCGCGCCGCGACCACTCCGGCGTGGCCTGTGGACAAAGCGTCCGACCGTCCACAGGCCGGCGGGTCGAGGATCGAACTACAGCTAGGTAGTCCGCCGGCCGGCATATAGGGAGTTCTCCGGATGCTGGGGCCCTCCTTAGCCGCGCAACGTAGCTGGTGCACGCAAGCAACGAAGGAGCACACCATGTTCGAGCTAGACACGATGAACCCAGATGTGAAGCAGGCCGAGGTCGCCTACCGGCGCGAGCAGCTCACCAACCCGCACCGCGTCACCCCGTCGCGCCGGTGGCTGCGGCTGCGCGCTCGCCGGACCACGACCCCGCACGCCCGGTAGTCCTACCGCGACGATGTCGGTGCGCCGCGCGAAGATGGGCAGGTGCCCCGCTCGATGACACCCCTGATCGGACGCGCCGCCGAACTCGACACCCTGCTCGCCGCAGTCCAGAACGCGAGCGACGGTGTCTCGTCGGTGGTCGTCCTCGACGGCGACGCCGGCGTCGGCAAGACCCGGTTGCTCAGCGAGTTGGTGACCGCCGCCACCGAGCGTGGCGTGCTGAGCTTTATCGGGCACTGTGTCGACCTCGGCGACGCGCCGCCGCCCTACCTGCCGTTTACCGAGGCGTTCGGCCGGTTTGCCAGCGAGCACGCGGCCGACGCCGAGGAGCTGCTCAGCGCGTTCCCGGCTATCGAACGCCTGCTGCCGCGCCGCGGACCGGCCGTCCGGGGCAGCGAAGACCGCGTCGATCGCGGCGAGCTGTTCCAGTCGGTGCTGGGCGCGCTCGCCCTGCCGGCGCAGCGGCAACCCGTCCTGCTCGTCGTCGAAGACATCCATTGGGCCGACCAGGCCACGCGCGACCTGCTCGGCTATCTGTTCGCCCGCGTCACCACCGAGCGGTTGGTCATCGTGGCCACCTTCCGCAGCGACGACCTGCACCGCCGCCACCCGCTGCGCCGCACCCTCGCCGAATGGTCGCGGCTGCCCGCGGTCGAGCGGCTGCACCTCGACCCGCTCGGCAGCGACGAGGTGCGCTCCCTCATCCGGTCGTTGCACAAGGCACCGATGGACGAGCACGACCTGCGCAGCATCATCAGCAGGGCCGACGGCAACGCGTTCTTCGCCGAAGAGCTGCTCGCGGCCGCAGGACAGGTCTCCGACACCCAGCAACTGCCCTGGCAACTCGCCGATCTACTGCTCGTGCGGCTCGACCGGCTTTCCGACGACGCGCGCGAAGTGGTCCGGGTCGCGGCCGTCGGCGGACGCCGGGTCTCGCACGACATGCTCGAGGCCGTTCTCGACCTGCCGGGCGGGGCACTCGATCCCGCTCTGCGCGATGCCGTCGACGCGCACATCCTGCAGCCCACGCCCAGCGGGCGAGGCTACATATTCCGGCACGCGCTGCTGGCCGAGGCGATCTACGACGACCTGCTACCAGGGGAGCGGGTCCGCCTGCACGCCGCCTATGCGGCGGTGCTGGCCAAGGCAGAGGAGGGCTCGGCCGCCGAAATGGCGCGCCACGCGTTGGCCTCCCACGATCTGCCGACCGCCTACGACGCCAGCGTCCAGGCCGGCGACGCGGCAATATCCGTGGCCGCCCCGCAGGAGGCGATGCGGCACTACGAGACCGCACTCGAACTGGCGCCACGCGTCGCGTCCGCCCCGTCCGACTCGGCGCCGCTGGTGCTGGCCCTCGTCGATGCCGCAGTGGCCGCGGGACGCTCCTACCGCGGTCTGCGGCTGGCCCGCGAGGCGCTGGACGCGCTGCCGGACGACGCCCCGCCGGTGAGCCGGGCCAAGCTGCTCTATGCATTCGGCTTCGCGGCGGTGGCCGGCGAGACGGATCTGGAGGCGTTCGCCGCCACCGAGGAGGCGCTGCGTCTTGTTGCCTCCGAGGAGCCGTCCGTCTTCGTCGCGCGGCTGGCCGGACTGCACGCCCGTACCGCCCTGATCATCGCCCGCGAGGTCGATGCCGAGCGGTGGGCGCTTGAGGCTGCCGAGATGGGGCGCGCCGTCGATTCCAGCGAGGTGGTGGCCGACGCCGAGACGACCCTCGTGATGCTCGCGCGCCGGGTCGGTGACCCAGTCGATGCGGCGCAGCGGCTCGCGGCAGTGGCCGATGCCGCGCTCGCGTCCGGCGACGCCGCGGCTGAGGTGCGCTCCCGTTACAACCTCGGCGGCCTGCACTACGAACTCGGTGAGCTCGAACAGTCCCAGATCGCCTACACCGAGGCCACCCGGCGGGCCGCCGAGGCCGGACGCCCGTGGGCTGTCTACGCCGTGGAATCACGCGCGATGTTGAGCCTGGTGCAGTACACCCGCGGCCACTGGGACGACGCTGCGCGCACGGCGGACATCACCAACGAATCGCCACCGGCGCAGGCCCTGGCGTTGCTGGCCGCCACCGGTATGGCGGTCTCCGCCGGCCGCGGCGAGCGCAGCGCACTGGAGTTGCTGCCGACGCTGCGTCCGTGGTGGGAGCGAGACGGGCGGATGGCTCTCTACGCGGTCGTCGCCGCCCTCGAGTTTCACGAGCAGGAAGGTCACGCCGACGAGGCTCTCGCGCTGATCGACGAGGTGGTCGGCGTGCTCGGGGCGCTGTGGCAGGAACCGTGGTTCCTGGCCCGCATTCGGTTGTCCGCGCAGGGCGTGGCGACCCTGGCCGCCACGGTCAGTACGGCGCCGCAGGCGCAGCGGGCCGCGATTGTCGCCCGGGCGCTGCAGCTCACCGAAGACGGCCGCACCAGCGCTGAAAAGGGGCTGCCGATGAGCCGCAAGCTGGGCATCGAGGGGCAGGCCTGGCTGGCCCGCCTCGAAGCCGAGTGGCTGCGCATCCGGTGGCTGGCCGATGTCGAACCACCGAGCGAGGCCGAGCACATCGGCGCCTGGGAGCGAGCCGTCGACGCGTTCAGCTACGGCCAGGTCGTCGAGCTGGCCCGCAGCCGGGCCCGGCTCGGCGCGGTGTTGCGGGCGGCAGGGCGTGGGGCCGAGGCCGCCGAGCAGGCCACGCTCGCCCGCGACGTCGCCCGTGACCTGCGCGCCGAACCACTGCTGACCGAGATCCGCGCGCTCGGTCTCACCAGCGACCCGCGTGCGGCTGCGCCAGGTGGTCCGGCTGCGCTCACCGGCCGGGAGCACGAGGTCTTGGCCCTGCTCGTCGAGGGACGCACCAACCGCCAGATCGCGAGCCAGCTCTACATCAGCGAGAAGACGGTCAGCGTGCACGTGTCCAACATCCTGGCCAAGCTCAAGGTCCGCAGCCGCACCGAAGCCGCGGCGCTGGCCAATCGCGACGGGTTACTCGCCTAGGACCCTTGTACCCGTCGCGAGATCTCGACGGCCAGGGCGTCAGGCGCCTCGTCCGGCAGCCAGTGGCTGGCCCGCTCGAGCTCGACGAACTCGTACGGCGCGGTCACGTACTCGCCGGTCCGCTCCGCGGCCGCGCGTCCGAAGGAGATGTCCTCGCTGCCCCACACGAACGACGTCGGGACGCGCACCGGCTCGACCCCGTCGATGTCGTCCCGCGACGTGGCCCGGTACCAGTTCAGCGCGGCCGTGAGCACGCCTGGGCGAGCCATGAACGCCACGTCCGCATCGACCCGTTCCGGCGCAACCGCGCCGGCATAGAACGATCGCAGCCCTGCGCCGTCGTCGGCGAGCAACGCGGCCTCGGCCCGCCCCACCTGGCGGAAGTCGCGGATATAGCTGAAGCGGGCGCGCTGCTCCTCGTCGGCAGCAAGCGCGTCGTTCATCGCCAGCGGGTTGGGCGTCGAGACGGCCGTCCAGGTGCGCACGAGTTGGGGATAGCGGGCGGCAACCTGCCACCCCACCGCCGCGCCCCAGTCGTGTCCGACGAGGTCGAGCGCCCCGACCGATCCGCCCACGGCTTCGATCATCGCCACGACGTCGGCCACCAGGTGGGGCATGGCGTAGTCGGCGACGTCGAGGGGCCGGGCACCATCGGAGTACCCGCGCTGGTCGAGGGCGACGGCCCGCAGCCCCGCCTCGGCCAGGCGCGCGGCGAGCGCCGCCCACGACGTAGCGTGCTGCGGGAACCCGTGCAGCAGCAGCACCGTGCGCCCGTCTGCCGGACCCCATTCCAGGCCGGAGAACTGCCAGCCATTGGCCGCGATGCGCACTGGCCTGCCGGCCGGGACGGTCATGCCGCGAGCGTATCCAGTCCGCCGGGGCCGGGAGTTCGAAACCCAGCCGCCGACCGGCTAGACTCCAATCAGCGGCTCACATTTGTGGGTCGACTTCGCGTGCCCGCCCACCGGCCCGGTTTCATCCGAGCCACCGGGTAGGCGGTCAGCCTCGGTCCGCCCGGCAAACTCGCCGGATCGGCCCCCTGACCGCGACACCGGGCACCAGGGCAGGCGGTCCTCCCGGGCCGTCGGCAACAAACCGAGGCCGCACGCCGCGAGCCGAAGGCAACCTGGCGTGCACGAACGACAGAGGAGCACGACAGGCATGGCCGTCGTCACCATGAAAGAAATGCTCGACTCCGGTGTGCACTTCGGGCATCAGACCCGCCGCTGGAACCCCAAGATGAAGCGCTTCATCTTCACCGAGCGCAATGGCATCTACATCATCGACCTGCAGCAGACGCTGACCTACATCGACCGCGCCTACGAATTCGTCAAGGAAACGGTCGCGCACGGCGGCAGCGTCATGTTCATCGGCACCAAGAAGCAGGCCCAGGAAGCCATCGCCGAGCAGGCGACGCGTGTCGGCATGCCCTACGTGAACCAGCGTTGGCTGGGCGGCATGCTCACCAACTTCCAGACCGTCTTCAAGCGGCTGCAGCGTCTCAAGGAGCTCGAGGCGATGGAGCAGAACGGCTGGGACGGCACCGCCACCAAGAAGGAACAGCTCATCCTCACCCGCGAGAAGGTCAAGCTCGAGCGCACGCTCGGCGGTATCCGCGAGATGAGCCGGGTCCCGAGCGCGGTGTGGATCGTCGACACCAAGAAGGAGCACATCGCCGTCGGTGAGGCCCACAAGCTGAACATCCCGGTGATCGCGATCCTCGACACCAACTGCGACCCGGACGAGGTCGACTACAAGATCCCGGGCAACGACGACGCCATCCGCAGCGCCGCGCTGCTGACCCGGGTCATCGCTGACGCGGTCGCCGAGGGCCTTGTCGCCCGCGCTGCCGCCGCGGCCAACGCCGGCCGCGACGAGAAGCCCGAGCCGGGCCAGCTCGCTGCTGACGAGCCCATGCCGGAATGGGAGCGCGAACTGCTCCAGCCGGCCGGTGCGACTGCACCGGCAGCCGAGGCCGCACCAGCCGCCCCGGCCGCTGAGGCTGCCGCACCCGCGGCCCAGCCAGCTGTCGCCGAGGCCGCCGCACCGGCGGCCGCGGCTGCCGATCCGGTTGTGGCACCGGCCGCACAAGCCGCACCGGCTCCCGCTGCTGCTGCTCCGGCCGAGGCTGCTCCCGCCGACGACGCGGCAGCACCGCCCGCGCCGACTGCCTGATCACCTACCGCAACTACGCAAAGGAACCCGAGATACACCATGGCGAATTTCACCGCCGCTGATGTGAAGAAGCTTCGCGACGCCACCGGCGCCGGGATGATGGAGTGCAAGAAGGCGCTCGAGGAGGCCGACGGCGACTTCGACCGCGCGGTCGAGGTGCTGCGAGTCAAGGGCGAGGCCAAGAACGCCAAGCGTGGCGACCGCGTCGCCACGAACGGCCTGGTCGCAGCAGCCGAGGGCGCGATGATCGAGCTCGCCTCCGAGACCGACTTCGTGGCCAAGAACGAGCAGTTCCAGACGCTGGCCGGCGACATCGTCACGCACTTCGCCGGCTCGACGGCCACCGATGTCGAGTCGTTGAAGGGCGAGACGCTCAAGGACGGCAAGACCGTCGGCGAGAGCATCGACGCGCTGGCCATCGTCATCGGCGAGAAGCTCGAACTGCGCCGGGCGGTGAAGCTCGACGGTCAGGTGGCGACGTACCTGCACCGCAAGGCCAAGGACCTGCCACCCCAGGTCGGCGTACTTATCGAGTTCGCGGGCGAGGACACCGAGGCGGCCCGGGGGGCCGCAATGCAGGTGGCCGCGATGCGACCGAAGTACCTGACCCGGGGCGAGGTGCCCGCTGACGTCATCGAAGGCGAGCGCCGGGTGGCCGAGGAGACGACCCGTAACGAGGGCAAGCCCGAGGCCGCGGTGTCGAAGATCGTCGAAGGTCGGCTCAACGGCTTCTTCAAGACGGTCGTCCTGCTCGAGCAGGAGTCCGTCCAGGAGTCGAAGAAGTCCGTCAAGCAGGTTCTCGACGGTGCCGGCGTGACCGTCACCAAGTTCGCGCACTTCGAGGTCGGCCAGGCCTGAGCGGATAGTGTCGCGACAATAGGGATCGACCCGAGCACACGACGACGAGAGGGGCCGCTAGATGACCGAACCAGGGTCGGCGGCCCCTCAGTCACCTCCGGTCTACCGGAGGGTGCTGCTCAAGCTGTCCGGTGAGGTGTTCGGCGGTGGCAAGGTCGGGGTCGATCCCGATGTCGTCCAATCGATCGCCCGGCAGGTCGCCGAGGTCGTGGCGGCGGGTACGCAGGTCGCGATCGTGGTCGGTGGCGGCAACTTCTTCAGCGGTGCCGAACTCAGCCAGCGCGGCATGGACCGTGACCGCGCCGACTACATGGGCATGCTCGGCACTGTGCTGAACTGCCTCGCGCTGCAGGACTTCCTGGAGAAGGAGGGCGTCCCCACCCGCGTGCAGACCGCAATCACGATGGGGCAGGTCGCCGAGCCCTACATCCCGCGGCGGGCCGAGCGGCATCTCGAGAAGGGCCGGGTCGTGATCTTCGGCGCCGGCGCCGGGCTGCCGTACCTCACGACCGACACCGTCGCCGCGCAACGTGCCCTCGAGATCGGCTGCCAGGTGCTGCTGCTCGGCAAGAACGGCGTCGACGGCGTGTACGACGCAGACCCGCGCAAGGTGCCTGACGCGGTCAAGTTCGACACGATCGGCTACGACGAGGTGATGCAACGCGGTCTCGAGGTCGCCGACTCCACCGCCTTCAGCCTCTGCCGCGACAACGGGATGCCGATCATCGTCTTCCAGTTGGCCGACGGGAACATCGCCCGGGTCGTGCGCGGTGAGAAGATCGGCACTCTGGTCAGCTGAAGGCGCCACACCACCTGTGATCGTGAAGGGAACATAGCCGTGATCGACGAGACCCTCTTCGACGCCGAGGAGAAGATGGAGAAGGCGGTGCACGTCGCCCGCGAGGAACTCGGCGGGCTGCGCACCGGTCGGGCCACGCCCAGTTCCTTCGCGCGCCTCGTCGTCGACTACTACGGCACGCCCACGCCCATCCCGCAGATGGCCACGGTGACCATCCCCGAGCCGCGGATGGCCGTCATCAAGCCCTATGACGTCTCCCAGCTGACCGCGATCGAGAAGGCCATCCGCGACAGCGACCTTGGCGTCAACCCGACCAACGACGGCGCGATCATCCGGATCGTCTTCCCCCAGCTCACCGAGGAGCGCCGCCGCGACCTGGTGAAGGTGGCGAAGGCCAAGGGCGAGGATTCCAAGGTGTCGATCCGGTCGATCCGCCGCCACGCCAAAGAGGCGCTGGAGAAACTGGTCAAGAACCACGAGGCCGGCGAGGACGATGTGCACCGCGCCGAAGCTGAACTCGACAAGCTGACCGGCAGGTACACCGGCTCGGTCGACGAGGCCGTCCGGGCCAAGGAAGCCGAACTGCTCGAGGTCTGATGGCGCGTAATGACAACCGCAGCGACAACACGGTCGGAGATGACGCGGACGAGTCCGCTGCGGCACTGACCACGAACCGCCGCCGCGGTGGGTCGCATCACGTGGCCGGACGCCGGCGGGCAGGCACGAGCCCCGTGCGCCCCGTTCCGACCGACAGTGACGCCCACAGCGACGTCCACAATGACGCCCACAGTGACGCCCACAATGACGCCCGCAATGACGCCCACAGCGGCGTCGACGTCGCGCCGAGGAAGTCACGCGCGGGCCGCAACCTGCCCGCCGCCATCGGCGTAGGCGTCGGCCTCGGCGCACTCATCATTGCCAGCGTCTTCCTCTACCGGGCCAGCTTCGTGGTCATCGTCGGGATCGCAGTCGTCTACGGCAGCTACGAGTTGAGCCGGGCGATCGGACAGTCCGGGGTGCGGCCCTCGCTCACGCCGATCATCGTCGGCGGCGTCGCCCTGCTGGCGGCGTCATGGGCGCGTGGCACCGACGGCCTGGTGGTGGCGCTGTTGATGACCGTGGGGGGCATCTTCATCTGGCGCATCGCCGACGGCGCGCAGAACTACCTGCGCGATGTCAGCGCGTCCGTGCTGATCATGTTGTACCTGCCGGCACTGGCCGGCTTCGCCGTGCTGCTGGTACACCCCGACGACGGTGCCGCCCGGGTTATCGCGTTCGTGGCGACCGTCGTGTGCAGCGACACCGGGGGCTACGCCACCGGCGTGCTCTTCGGCCGGCACCCGCTGGCCCCGATCGTCTCGAAGGCCAAGACGTGGGAGGGCTTCGCCGGGTCGATCGCATTCTGCACCGCGGCGGGCATCGCGATCATGACGCTGACGTTCCACGAGGCATGGTGGAAGGGCCTGCTGTTCGGGCTGGCCATCGTCGTGACCGCAACGCTGGGTGATCTCGGCGAGTCGATGATCAAGCGTGATCTGGAGATCAAGGACATGGGCAGCCTGCTGCCCGGCCACGGCGGCATGATGGACCGGCTCGACTCGCTGTTGCCGTGCGCGGCGGTGGCCTACCTCCTCCTGTCCGGCTTCGCCCCCGTCGGCTGAGGCCGTGACGCCCCGGCGGGTCACCCAGGCGCAAGCCATCGCCGAAGCGGTCCGGATTGCTGACGCCGACCCGTCCACCACGGTGTGGATCGGCATCGACGGGCCCGGCGGCGCAGGCAAGTCAACCCTGGCTCGGCGTATCGCCGACGCCGTGCAGCGTGCGGTGGTCGTTCCCGTGGACGAATTCTGGGGCCCGTCGATCCCGGAGTGGGATTGGGACCGGTTTCTCGATCAGGTCGTGCGGCCCCTGCGCAACGGGCAGGACGCGCGTTACCAGGAGTGGGACTGGGTCATCGACGCCGGCGGCCCGTGGCACGACATCGCCGCGGGCTGCGTGGTGGTGGTCGAGGGCG
>JAOPWD010000093.1 GCA_025965875.1 Pseudonocardiales bacterium | reverse complement strand
GAGCGCGCGCGTCGTGCTTGGCCAGTAGATAGCGCTCGACGTTGGCGGCGATGGCATCGGGCTCGGCGTCCGTGTAGTAGCGGTACGCGTACACCCGCCCGATGATCTTGCCGGACCCGGCGGCGCTGTTGATCCTGATGCGACCGTGGGTGACGACGGAGTCGATCGTCTGCTCGGTGCCGTGTAAGGCGGCGGGGAGTTCTTCCGCGGCGTCCGGGCCGGGGTCCGGGCTCGAGGCCGTGCCACGCGGGAACGCGGGGGCGGCCTGGGTGAGCGCCCTGCGGAGGTCGGCGTCCAGCGCGAGCACGGCGAGCGAAATCTGGGGCACCGCGGTCTGGCGCTGGCCCGTAAGCAGCTGAGCCGGGCGCACATGGGCGAGAATCGCCTGCAGCTCCCAGGCATTGATGTCGACCTGCGTGCTGATCTCGAGGTGCCCGGTCTCGTCGTAGACCCGCTTGCCGTGCAACCTGTCCGGGCACACGTGCTCGTCGCCGCACAGCCGTTGGCGCAGGTCGAGCAGGAAGACCCCCTTGGTGGCGAAGCGAGTGGCCGCGGCGTCGAGCAGCTCGTTCATGCAGTCGGATTGGTCGCGCTTGGGTCCCTCGTTGTCGCGAACATTCGTCATGAAGACCGGTGTGCGCTGCGCGGTCAGGATGTTCAGCGCGACGTCGAGCTGGGCGCGGTAGTGCGACTGGAAGCCTTTGTCGCACGGGCCGACGAAGGAACCGTCACGCTCGAACTGCTGCGGCAGCTGGTCCCAGACACCGACGTTGAGAATGATCGCATCCGGGTGCTGCTGGCTGATGGTGCTGGCCCACTCGGTGTGCCAGGCCAGGCAATTGGCCGACGGGCTTGGGGAGTCGCCAGTCTCTCTGACCGGATCGGCGATGCCACAACCGCCCTTCGCCACGTCGAAGATCTGGCCGGGTCGCGGCGGGGCGAGCGACCGCAGCCCGTGCGCGGTCCGCTCCGCCCACGAGTCCCCGGCCACCATGATCCGCAGATTTGCCGCCGCGGCCGGGATCTCACCGGCGAAGGCTGCGGGCACCACGTTGGCCGGTGTCGGCCGATGCGGCAGCGCCACGAATGACACAGCCAGGACCGCGAGCGCCGGCACCAGTGCCGCGACCACCAATCGGCGGCCGGAGAACGAGGCTCGGCGGATCGGGGTCTCGACCAGCCGATAGGACGCCTCGGTCGTCGCGGCGGTCAGGGCGATCCGCCAGGCCAGCAGCGAGTGCCCGGTGAGGGTCGTCCACTGCGGCGACACCAACGCGTAGATCGGGTAGTGCCACAGGTAGAGCGAATAGCTGCGCCGGCCGAGCGCGACGAGCGGCGACAACCCCAGCACCCGGTCGAGCGCGCCACCGGGGTACAGGGCCACCGCCGCTACCAGCGCGAGTTCGGCCAACGACGACGCGGCCAGACCACCGCGGTACAGCGCCGCGGACTGCACCGACGCGGTGACGCAGGCGTACCCGAACCACGCGGCGCCAGTCGCAGCAGCAACCGCCAGGGCGACCTTCGCGGCCGGACCGGGGATTCTGCGGGCAACGCTCGTGCGATGCGCGAACAGGGCCAGTGCGGCGCCGAGCAGGATCGCGCCGACCCGCGTCTCGGTGCCCAGGTAGGCGGCGTTGGCGCCGAACCCGGCGTACACGACAGGGGTGATCACCATCGACGCGACAGCTCCGCCGAGCGCCAGCCACGCCAGCACCCGCCCCCGGCGCCACCGATTCAGGAACAGCGCCGCCACCAGCGGCCACACGAAGTAGAACTGCTCCTCGATCGCCAGCGACCAGAGGTGATTGAGCGGCGTCGAACTGGCGCTGACGTCCCAGTAGCCGACGTCGGCCAGCACGTTGTACCAGTTCGACCCGTAGACCAACGCCGCCCTAGCCTGCCCCACGGTCTGCCGATGCAGGCTTGGTCCGTCCAGGAAGTGCACCCAGACCAGCACGGTGAGCAGCAGGACGATGATCGCCGGCGCGAGACGGCGCACCCGCCGCGTCCAGAACCAACCGAGCCCGAATCGGCCGGTGCGCTGGTGCTGGGCGAGGAGCAACCGGGTGATCAGATAACCCGACAGCACGAAGAACAGATCGACGCCGAGGAAACCACCGGACAGGTGGCCGTAGTGGTAGGCCACGACAACCGTGATGGCCACCGCCCGCAGCCCGTCCAGCGACGGGATCGCGAACGACCCACTCCCGGTCGCGGCCCGCTCCCGCTGCCGCGGCACCGTCCCCGCGTCCGTCATCACGTTCGACCGTACCGAACGTGCATCCGGTACCTAGGACGGGATTACCGTCGAGGCATGACACTCGAATCGGGGTGGGTGCCCGAAGCCTGCACGCTGCCGACCGTCGAGCGGCCGCTGCGGGTGGCCGAGTTCGACCACCTGTTCGCGCTCTCGCTGCGCCAGGTGCACCGGCCGGAGGGGACCCGGCTGCGGCTGATGCTCGACTCGGCCGCCGAGGCGAGCGCGCGGGACCTGGTCGCCCGCGAGAGCGAATGCTGCTCGTTCTTCACCTTCACGTTCAGCCGGTCGGCGGCTGGACTCGTCATCGATGTCGTCGTGCCCGAGGACCAGGTGTCTGTCCTGGACGGGATCGCGGCGCGCGCGGTCAAAGCGCGGACCTCACGGGGCTAGCCGGACGATCGCCGCGGACTCCGGACCGAGCCGCACAGTGCCGTCGAGAGCCTCAGCAGGTCCGGTGGCCAGGACGATCTCGCCCGCAGCGAGCGGGACGGCCTGCTCGGTGGCGCCGAAGTTGGCCACGACCCGGAACGCGCCGCGATGGACGACCAGCCACCGCGCGTCCTCGTCGTAGTCGACCGCGACACGCAACAGGTCCGGGTCGGCGAGGTCCGGCTCGGCCGCACGCAACGCGATCAGCCGGCGGTAAAGATCGAGCATCTCGACATGGGCCGGCGCCGCCAGTTCCGTCCAGTCCAGGATCGCCGAGCGGTAGGCCGACGGGTCCTGCGGATCGATCATCTGGCTGACGTCCCAGCCGTGGTTCCCGAACTCCTCGAGCCGGCCCTTCGCGGTGGCCTCGCCCAACTCGGGCTCCGGATGAGAGGTAAAGAACGGCCACCGCGTGGACGCCGCCCACTCCTCACCCATCCATAGCATCGGCGTGAACGCAGAGCTCAGCAGCAGCACCGCACCGACCCGCAGCAGTCCGGGGGAGGTGAGCTCGGGCAGCCGGTCGCCGACCGCCCGGTTGCCGACCTGGTCGTGGTTCTGCAGGCAAACGACGAACCGAAAACCCGGCGTCGTCGCGCGGTCGACCGGCTTGCCGTGGTTGCGGCCGCGGAACGTCGAGTACGTGCCGTCGTGCAAGAACGCCGAGGTGAAGACCTTCGCGAGCGTCGGCAGCGACCCGAAGTCGCAGTAGTAGCCCTGCGTCTCGCCGGTGAGCAACGAGTGCAGCGCGTGGTGCACGTCGTCGTCCCACTGCGCGGCCAGACCGTAGCCGCCCTCGGTACGCGGCGTGATCATCACCGGATCGTTGAGGTCGGACTCCGCGATCAGCGTCAGCTCCCGACCGGTCTCGATCGACAGCGCGTCCACCGCCGCGGCCAGCTCGGCCAGGACGTGGACCGGTGAGCTGTCGTGCAGCGCGTGCACCGCGTCCAGCCGCAGGGCGTCGACGTGGAAGTCGCGCAGCCACATCAACGCGTTCTCGATCACGAAGCGACGCACCTGCGGCTCTTCCAGGTTGACCAGATCGCCCCAGGTGTTGCGCCCGGACTTCAGGTACGGACCGAACCGCGGCAGGTAGTTGCCCGACGGCCCGAGGTGGTTGTAGACGACGTCGAGCACCACGGCCAGCCCACGGGCGTGGCAGGCGTCGACGAATCGCTTGAGACCGTCCGGACCTCCGTACGCCTCGTGCACCGCGTACCAGTCGACGCCGTCGTAGCCCCAGTTCCAGACGCCGTTGAACGCGTTGACCGGCAGCACCTCGACGTGGGTGATACCCAGCCCGACCAGGTGATCCAGTCGCTCGACGGCGGTATCGAATGTCGCGCCCGGCGTGAACGTGCCGACGTGCAGTTCGTAGATGACCGCACCGGGCAGGGCCTGCCCGCGCCAGTCCGCGTCGCCCCAGGGATACGCGGCCTGGTCGTAGACGCGGCTCGCGCCGTGCACGCCATATGGCTGCCAGCGGGAGGCAGGGTCGGGCAGCGGCTCGTCGCTGTCATCGAGCAGGAACGCGTAGTCGGTGCCGGGCTCCGCGTCGGCCCCCGACCACCAGCCGTCGGCTCCAGCGACCAGTCCGACCGGTTCACCCCCGACCAGTGCACGGACTCTGGTCGCGTAGGGAGCCCACACGCCGATCGCAGTCACACGCTCCACCCTGCCATGCGCCACTACGCTGCCGACATGGCACATGACGCGCCGTCGATGCGGCAGGCTCTGGCGGTGCCGCCGGGCCCCGTTGTCCTCGCCGGGTACGACACCAAGAAGGCTCCGCGGGCGCCTGCTCCGAAGAAGCCGAAGCTGGCCGGGTCCGAGGCGCAACAGCTTCGCGGGCTGCAGGAACGACTGTGGGCCGAGTCGACGGCCGGTGGGACCCACAGCGTCCTGCTTCTGCTGCAAGGTATCGACACGGCCGGCAAGGGGGGCGTCACCGAGCACGTCGTCGGGATATTCAGGCCGATCGGGGTTCAGTACACCGCCTTCAAGAAGCCGACCCCCGAAGAGGCTGCGCACCACTTCCTATGGCGGATTCGCCACCGCCTGCCGACGCCGGGTGTCGTCGGTGTGTTCGACCGCTCGCACTACGAGGACGTGCTGGTGCCGCGCGTGCACAAGTTCATTCCGGAGTCGGAGTGGCGCGGCCGCTACGGGGAGATCAACGCGTTCGAAACCGAGGTCGCGGCGGCCGGCACGACGTTGATCAAGTGCTTCCTGCACATCTCGTTCGACACCCAGCGTGAGCGGCTGCTGCGCCGGCTGGAAACGCCGGACAAGCACTGGAAGTTCAACGAGGCCGACCTCGACGAGCGGGCCCGCTGGGCGGACTACATGGCCGCGTTCGAAGACATGCTGGAGAACTGCAACACGGCGGTCGGGCCCTGGTACGTCGTGCCCAGCGACTCGAAGAAGTATCGCAACTGGGCGGTCGGCGAGCTCCTGCGCGAGACCCTAGAGGAACTCAACCCGCAGTACCCGCACCCCGATCTCGATATCGAGGCGCTCAAGAAACGCCTGGAACCGCCGAACTGAGCTTGCCTCCTTGACGTGAATGTCAGCATCTGGTTACGTAACGAGATGTGGACGCAATGGAGGCGCTGGCCGATCCGACCCGGCGCCGGGTCGTGGAGCTGCTGTCCGCGGGCGAGCTGACCGCAGGCGAGATCGCCGCCCAGTTCGAGCACTCCCGCCCGGCAGTCTCCCGGCACCTGCGGCTGCTGCGCGAGGCAGGCGTGGTCGACGTCCGTGCCGAAGGAACCCGGCGCGTCTACGTGCTGCGCCGTGACCCGCTGGCCGACGCCGAGCAGTGGCTGCGGCAGCGTCTGGACGCCCTCGACACCGAACTGAGAAGAGGCCGCCGTGCCCGATGAATTCCGTAGTGACGCGACCGTGCAGCTCGAGCGCGAGTACTCCGCGACGCCCGACGAGGTCTGGGACGCCTGGACCAGTCCCGAGCGCCTCGCCCGCTGGCTGGGCAAGCCGGCTGGGCCGGTCCTCGACGCGGCCGAGCCGGTGCGGCTGACCCTCGGGGACGGCGACGACGAGTGGGCGGACGTGTCGGTGATTACCGCCGACCGGCCGCGGCTGCTGGAACTGGTGTGGGCCTTCGTCGGTGAGCCGAGCAGCGTGCTGCGTGTCGAGATCGAACCCGTCGACGCCACCCGGACCAGGCTGGTCGTCGAGCACCGTGGCCTCGGGTCGTCCGCGGTCGGATACGGCGCCGGCTGGCAGGCCTATCTCGACGGCGAGCTCGCCGGCGAACTGGGCGGGGCCTGGGAAACGTCCGGCTGGGACGTGCGGTTCGAGCGGGCCCTGCCGATCTGGCGCGAGCGTGCGGCAGCCGCTCAGGGCACGAGCAGCGCCACCGGGTAGGCGCCGAGCAGGTCCGCGAGGGCCACCGTGCCGCGGTAGGTCGTGCCCGAGATGACGTCGGTGGCTCCGCGCGGCAGCTCGATCGCGGTGTCGCGCCACCCCCCGCCACGTTCGAGGCCCACCGGTAGCCGGGTCGCCACGGTGATTGCGCCGCCGCGATCGAAGGCCACCGCGTGCTCGGCCGCGGCCCCCTCGACCGATATCGGGTCGTAGCGGGAGAACAGGTCCGGCCAGTCGCGGCGCAGTCGCAGCGTGCGCGACACCACCCAGAGCTTCGCCGCACCCGAGGCGTCGATGGCTGGCGGATGGACGTCGCCGTCGAGGCGGTCGAGCAGCGCGCGGCGGGCGTCCATGTCGACCGCGCGCCGGTTGTCCGGGTCGACGAGCGAGTCCTCCCAAAGCTCGGTGCCCTGGTACACGTCGGGCACGCCCGGCACCGTCAACTGGACAAGCTTCTGGGCCAGTGAGTTCGTCCAGCCGTACGGTGTGATCCGGTCGATGAACGCGGTCAGAGGCTCGCGGATCGCCGGTGAGTCGTAGGCCGCGTCGACGGCGGCGTGCACAGCGGCCTCGAAGTCCGCGTCCGGGTCGATCCAGGTCGTGTGCTGCGCCGCCTCACGCATCGCCTTCTCGGCATAGGCGTGCAGCCGTTCCCGCTCGATGAGCCCGGCACCCACGAAGGTCTGCCAGAGTAGGTAGCCGAAGCTGAGATCAGGAATCGGAGCAGCGGCCATCAGGTGGCAGACGAGCTCAGTCCATTCGGCCGGGAGCTCACTCAGCACCGCGAGCCGCGCGCGCACGTCCTCACCGCGTTTGGTGTCGTGCGTCGACAGCGTTGTCATGCTGCGCGGTGCGATCTGTTGCCGGCGGTGCTGTGCGGCGTGGAAGTCGTCGGGCGCGATCCCGAACCGCGCCGGGTCGCCGCCGACCTCGTTGAGCGCGATGAACCGCGTGTAGCGGTAGTAGGTGGTGTCCTCGACGCCCTTGGCCATGACCGCGCCGGAGGCCTGTTGGAACCGCACGCACAGCTCGTCGGCGGGGTCGGCCAGCCGCGCCGAGAGTGCACCGATCGTGTCGGCCAGGTCGGGACGGGCGGCGCGGGCCCGCTCGATCGCCGTCCCCAGGTGCTGCGAGCCGAGCGGCAGGTACGAGCGGTAGACCGGGAATGCGACGAGCAGTTCGTTCAGTGCCTCGACAATGGGGGAGTAGCCGCCGGGGGAGCGATCGGTACCCGGGGCCAGGCGGGCCATGCGCGACACCTCGGCCCGCAGGATCGTCGTCACCGCCTGCCGCTTGCCGTGGGCGACGTGCGCGGCGAAGTCGGCGTGGTCGCCGGCCACCTCGCAGTAGAGACCGTCGAACGCAGCCTCGGCCGAGGGGTCGACGAACAGCCCGCCGACCTCGGCCAGCGCGTCGTAGCCGGTCGTGCCGTCGACCGGCCAGTTGTCGGGCAGCTCCTCGCCCGGCTCGAGGATCTTCTCGACGGTGATCCACGCGTCGTCGGGAGCCAGGGCGCGCAGCCGCACCAGGTAACCGAGCGGGTCGGTGAGGCCGTCGGGGTGGTCGACGCGCACGCCGTCGATGGCGTCGTCGCGCAACCACCGGGCGATCTGCTCGTGCGTCGCCGCGAACACCGCCTCGTCCTCGACGCGCAATCCGGCCAGGCCGGTGACGGCGAAGAACCGCCGGTAGTTCTGCTCGGTGTCGGCCCGGCGGTAGTTCCCGAGCTCGTAGTGCTGACGGTCGTGCACAGCGGCCGCGGTCTCGCCGGCCTGCGGTTCGGTGCCCGGAGCGAGCGGGAACCGGTGCTCGTAATAGCGCAATTCGCCCTCAGGGGAGACCTGGAGCTCAGTGGGGGTGAAGTCGTCGCCGAGTACGGGCAGCAACACCCGGGACCGGGTCCAGTCGATGTCGAACCAGGACGCGTACGGGGAGTTGCGGCCCAGGCGCAGCACGTCCCACCAGGCCGGGTTCTGCGCCGCATCGGCGACGCCGGTGTGGTTCGGGACGATGTCTACGACGACCTTGAGCCCGCGGGCGCGGGCAGCGGCGAGCAGCCGCGTCCACCCGTCGACCCCGCCCCGCGCGCCGTCGACCGTGTCGAAGGCGACGACGTCGTACCCGTGGTCCGAGCCGCGGACCGAAGGCAGCAACGGCGAAAGGTAGGCCGCCCCGGCGCCCAGCGTCGCCAGGTAGTCGCAGGCGTCGGCGGCGGCGTACAAGTCGAACCCGGCGCGTACCTGGAGCCGGTACGTCGAGGTGGGCAGACCCACGTCAGCCCACCCCGCGCAGCACGACGAGCGCGCGCGGCCCGACGCTGAACACCCCATCCGGGTCGATGACCTTGCCGTCCGAGGCCTCGCCCGCGTTCTCGTCCATGGTGTCGAGGACGATCTCCCAGCCCTGCCCGTATTCGGCACCTGGCGCCTTGAAGTCGATCGGCGCATCGTGCGCGCTGAAGCACAGCAGGAACGAGTCGTCGACGACGCGCTGGCCCCGGTTGTCGGTGCCGGCGATGCCCTGCCCGTTGAGGTACACCGCGATCGCCCGCCCGAAGCCGGAATCCCAGTCCTCCTCGGTCATCTCGGCCCCCTCGGGGGTGAACCACTGGAGGTCGGGCAGGGTGTCTTGCCCGCGGCGGCGGACCGGGCGGCCGTCGAAGAACCGCCTCCGGCGGAAGATCGGGTGCGCCCGCCGCAGCTCGGTGAGCCGCCGGGTGAAGGCCAGCAGGTCGACGTCGATGTTGGCCCAGTCCATCCAGGTCAGTTCGTTGTCCTGGCAGTAGCCGTTGTTGTTGCCGTGCTGGGTGCGGCCGATCTCGTCACCGTGGGAGATCATCGGCACGCCCTGCGAAAGGAACAGCGTCGCCAGGAAATTGCGCCGCTGCTGGGCGCGCAGCGCGATGACGGCCGGGTCGTCCGTTGGCCCTTCGACGCCGCAGTTCCACGACCGGTTGTGGTCCTCGCCGTCGGTGTTGTCGTCGAGGTTGGCTTCGTTGTGCTTCTCGTCGTACGAGACCAGATCGAGCAGCGTGAACCCGTCGTGTGCGGTGACGAAGTTGATGCTGGCCACCGGGCGGCGGGCCGACGACTCATACAGGTCGGCCGATCCCGTGATGCGCGCGGCGAACTCACCGATGGTGGCCGGCTCGCCGCGCCAGAACTCGCGCACTGTGTCGCGGTACTTGCCGTTCCACTCCGTCCATTGCGGCGGGAAGTTGCCGACCTGGTAGCCGCCCGGGCCGACGTCCCACGGCTCGGCGATGAGCTTGACCTGGCTCACGACCGGATCCTGCTGGACGAGGTCGAAGAACGTGGACAGCCGGTCGACGTCGTAGAACTCGCGGGCCAGGGTGGCAGCGAGGTCGAACCGAAAGCCGTCGACGTGCATCTCGGTGACCCAGTACCGCAGTGAGTCCATGATCAGCTGCAGGGTGTGCGGGTGGCGGACGTTGAGCGTGTTACCGGTGCCCGTGTAGTCCATGTAGTGCTGCTCGCTGTCCTCGACGAGCCGGTAGTACGCGGCGAAGTCTATGCCGCGGAAGGACAGCGTCGGGCCTAGGTGGTTGCCCTCGCCGGTGTGGTTGTAGACCACGTCGAGGATGACCTCGATGCCCGCCTCGTGCAGCGTTCGCACCATCGCCTTGAACTCCTGCACCTGCCCGCCAGGACTGCTGTTGGAGGCGTACTTGGAGTCCGGAGCCAGGAAGCCGATCGTGTTGTAGCCCCAGTAGTTGGAGAGGCCCTTCTCCTGTAGGTGGTGGTCGTTGAGGAACTCGTGCACGGGCATGAGTTCGACGGCGGTGATCCCGAGCCCCTGCAGGTGCTCGATCATCGCGGGGTGCGCGAGCCCGGCGTAGGTGCCGCGCAGCTCCTCCGGGATCTCCGGGTGCGCGACCGTGAGGCCGCG
>JAOPWD010000073.1 GCA_025965875.1 Pseudonocardiales bacterium | reverse complement strand
CGTCGATGTTGTCGCTGTAGACGACGGCGATCACGATCAGCGCGACCAGGTCGTCGACGACGAAGACGGTGAGCAGGAAGGCCCGCACCCGGTCGGGAACGTTGCGCCCGAGCAGCGCGAGTAGGCCTAGGGCCAGCGCGGTGTCGGTCGACATCGCTACCCCCCAGCCGTGCGCGCTGGAGTGCCCGGCGTTCACCGCCAGGTAGATCAGCACCGGGACGACCATGCCGGCCAGGCCGGCCAGGCAGGGCAGGATGAAGCGGCGCCGCTCGCGCAGGTCACCGAGGTCGAACTCGCGGCGCGCCTCGAGGCCGATGACCAGGAAGAACAGCGTCATGAACCCGCTGTTGATCCACGTGCGCAGGTCGCGCGTGATCCCGACGTCGCCGAGCCGGATCGAGAAGCTGGTGTGCCAGGCCCGCTCGTAGGAGCCGATGTCGATGTTGGCCCAGATCAGCGCAGCAACCACGGCCGCGAGCAGAACCCCCGCGCTGCCCGACTCCGTCCGCAGGAACGAGCGCAGCGGTCCCGCCCGGTCGCGGGCCCAGACGGTACGTCCTCGCCAGACCGACGCAGCCGCCCCAGCCTCCTCAGCCACCACGGCCCGCGAGACGATCTGCGCCTGAACACGGCGACGGCTGACCCACTCTCGGCTTCACCACCACGGGCTTTCCAGGGCGCGGTCGGTTCCCTTTGTCGTGTCCAGCGCATCGAGTTCGGCCATCTCCTGCTGGGACAGGGCGAAATCGAAGATCTGCTGATTTTCCTGGATGCGCTCACGACTGGTGGACTTGGCGATGGCAGGGACCCCGTGTTGCAGGCACCAGCGCAGCAGTACCTGAGCTGGCGTGCGCCCGACGCGTTGCGCGACAGCATTGACCGCTGGGTCGGAAAGGTGGCGGCCGGTCCCGAGCGGGCTGTACGCCTCGAGGCAGATGCTGAGCTGCTCACATGCCTCCAGCAGAGCGTGACGGTACTCGAACGGACTGAACTGCACCTGATTGACCACCGGTGCGACGGCGGCAGTTCCGAGCAACGCCTGCAGTTCTGCGACGCCGAAGTTGGAGACGCCGATCGAACGGGTGTGGCCCAGTTCGAGCGCACGCTCCATGCCTGGCCACGCCCGAGTGGGGCCACCCCGGGGCCAGTGGACGAGGTATAGGTCAACCTGATCGACGCCGAGTCGCTTTAGGCTCTGCTCGGCCTCCGCCGCGGGATCACGGCGACCGGGCATGAACTTCGTCGTGATGTACACCTCGTCGCGGGGGACTCCGCTCTCGCGCAGGGCCTGCCCGACGCTCTCCTCGTTGCCGTAGGCCTGGGCGGTGTCGATGTGCCGGTAACCGAACTCCAGCGCCCATCGCACGGCTCTGACGCACTCGGCTCCGTTGGGAACCTGCCACACACCCAGGCCGAGCGTCGGCAGATGAGTGCCATCGGCCAGAACCCGGGCACGTCCGTCCGCTGTCATCGAGCCGGTTGCCATGCCTGTCTCCTTCGGTAGTCGGGGATCCCGCGGCGGCTGGCGATCAGTCGCTCGATCACGTCCCTTGACCATCGTGGAGTGACTGGTCCGGAAAACCCTAGACAGACCCGTCTATCGTGTCAACAAGCTCTACGTGTAGATAGAAGGGTCCGTCTATTACGAAGAGTCAGCTTGATGATCACAGAGTCTCCCGACGGAGGTTGGGGGATCGCCGGTGCAGCGATGACTGGCGCTGACATCACAGCAGCCGCCCGCGCAGGAGATATCGGCTCCGAATCCCTAGCCGGCGTTAGCCTTTCGACGTTGTCGCACAACGGGTGCATCGCCAGCGGCCGCGTCGAGTAGGGCCGCAGCTGCCGAGCGAGCGGCGGCGCCGGCACCGGTGCGATCCTTGTCGAGGTGGGCCGCAACCGCTACGCCGTCGTAGAGGAGCGCGAGCTGTCGACCCAGGTGTTTCGCGTCGCGGGCGCCGGCTGCCTTCGCCAAGTCGGTGAACAGCGTCCTCAGCCACGTGCGGTACTCCTCGGTCACGGCCACGACACTCTCGTCCGGTCGCGCCTCGGCACTGGCGTTGATGAACCTGCATCCTCGGAATGCTGTTCCGGTGAGCGCTTCCTGCACGTCGGCGAACATGCCCAGAAGCCGGTCCCGGGGAGAGTCGTAGATTGCAAGCACTCGCGCCACGTGCTCGCGGCGGGCCGCGAAGCGCTCCTCGAGGTAGGCACGAACGAGCCCGTCCTTGTTCCCGAAGTGGGTGTACAGCGAGGCCTTGGCGACCCCTGCCTCCTCGAGGAGACGATCGATGCCGACGACATGCACGCCCTCCTGATAGAAGAGCTCGTTCGCGACATCCAACAGGCGACGCCGCGGTCCCGGCTCCGAAACCGATAAGCGCTCGTCGGGCCGGTCTCCATTTGCCTTCGTACCCGTTGTGTTTCGCATCGGGTGCCAGCCTACCGGACAGATCTGTCTACAGCGGGTAGAGCGCCTCCGCGTGTACTACGGAGCTGCCTGACTCAGCTAACCGTCAGCGGTGTCGGGGTCGATGCCTCGTTTGGTGTAGTGATCGCGGACCTGATCGATGAAGCCGGTGACCAGGCTGGTCACCTTGTTCGCCCCAGCCGAGGTTGGGGCTATGTGTCGCGGACGGGTGGGTGCCAGTTGCTCGGCACCGAGGACTCCTTCACCGAGCTGTGCCAGGGTCGCCGGATCGCAATGCTGCTCGAGGGCCGCGAACAAAGCGACTTGATCCTGGACATGACGAGCGAAGGAGGCGCGCACGGCCACCAGCACCGCGGCGAGCTGATCGGTGTTGATGTCGTCGTCTTCCAAGAGTCTGAGTTGCTTCTCGCACTCGCGGTCTCGCGTGACCTCAGACTTGGCCAGGTCTTCGCCGCCTGGAACCTGTTCACGCACTGTTGGGAACAAGTACTGCTCCTCGGCCACGAAGTGCCGCACCATCTCGGCGACCAATTGCTCCCTGGCTGCATCGCCGTGCTCATCTTCCGCGGTGAGGACGGGGTCGCTGAGCAGCCCAGTAATCGACTCATGGTCACTGCTCAACACAGCCACCATCGATGATGACCCAGCGTCAGTCACAGTCCCGTCCCTTCCGATAATCGGCTTTGACCACGACTGCTAACACCTCGCATCCACGACCGTATCGTCACTTGCGTCCGGGCGGGCGGGTTACGTTGTCGCGGCGCGGCCCGCAGGAAGTCGCCACTTGTGCGGGTGGCATCCGCCGGTGGCTGGCAGTCGCCGCGACTACGCCGGGAACGCGGCCGCCACGAACAGCGTGCACGGATTCCCGTACGTCGCGTACTTGCCCATCATCGCGTCGAGTCCGGATTGGTCATCCCGACCCACGGATGATCTACAGCCGCGACGAGGGCAACCACAGGACCGACGAACCCCTGGTCGTCTCCATCCACCTCGAGGACATCAAGGTCACCTGATCTCGCGGCAGCCCGCAGTTCTGTGACCCGCGATTCGACGACGCCTCGTCACAATCACGCACCGGGTGGCAGGACGACGCCGAAGCCGGCGACGGCCAGCCGCAGCAACACCTGGCCCGGCGCGAGCAGATCGGCGATCCGGGCGGCGCTGAGCACCTCGAGTTCACCGAGACGTGTGACGTAAACGCTGTCGCCGTCTAGGCGCGCCGCGTTGAGCGCCTCGACGTTGAGCCACACCTTTTGGCGCGCCTCCCGTAGGAACCGCTTCGAAGCCAGTCGGTTCAGCGGCGTGAGCACTCGATCGAGCAGGGTCCTGGCGTCGCCGAGCTGATCGTCCTCGGCCTTGACGCGACTGGACAGGACGTCGTCGATTCGCTCGTGGTCAGAGCGTCTGCGCCGGACAAGGCTCTCATCGGCGAAGTCGGTGGGGCTGATCACCGACAGCATCGCCTGGGGCAGGTCGTAGTTCACGTGCGCGTTGATGCCCAGCAAAACGTGCCGCAGCGCAGGAAGGTCGTCCGGCGCGGTGAACGCCAGCCGCCACGGTCGTGGCACGGCGGACGACTCGCCGGAGACGAACGCGTCGTGGGCATGGAGATACAACTGTGCGAAGGCAACGTCCCACCGCTCCACCCACCCTGGGTCGAGAAACCCCCCGGCACCGACCGCGTCGCCCACGGCCTGCGTGGTGCGCAGGTACGTCGACAGAAACGGCCGACGAGGTGAGGCAGCTGGGAGGGCGTCCAACCGTGACTGCATCTGCACAACGACTTCATCGACGAGACCCGAACCGGACACGCGAATCACCCTTCTCGACGCGGTGATGACTGCGACTCTTGGCACCAGAGCACGACCATATTGCCGCTGTCGTGATCCGGACCCAGCCGAACCCACCACCTGCGCCGCGATCTAAGCGAGCGCGTCGGCGCTTTGCTGGGCGACTACCGCAACCTGGACAGAAAAGACATGTCTTGACAATTGACCCCCATCGGAGTGCGCTCTTTATCGCACCCTCTGCGCGCCAGCTTTCCCACGGGAACCCATAACACTCGGTGACTCCGCCGGGCATGGCGGGTGTGGATTGAGTGCTAGCGACTTCGACTCGAAGCTGATCCGCAGTGTCCCGAGGAGGTAGAACCATGTTCAATCCGCAACCCCGCCGCCGACCCCACCGAAGACTGCAAGCCCTGCTAGCGGTAATGGCTGTACTGGCTGTGGTCGGCCTGGGGCTTCCGTCATCGGCCGAGTCAGGCCGGGCCGAGGCGAAGGCCCCCTCGGCCCCGTGGCTCGATTCCCACAAGTCGATCGCCGACCGAGTCGATGCGCTGCTCAACGTCATGACGCTCGCCGAGAAGGTCGGTCAGATGGATCAGCAGTTGGTGACGACGCTGACCGATCCCAGCAGCGCCACCTGCGGCGACAGCGGGTTCAACCTGCCCAACCCTGCCTGCATGCAGAAGATCCTCATCGATTCCAAGACCGGCTCGGTGCTGGCGGGGGGCACCAACAACCCGATCGACACAACCGGCGGCGGCGGTGTGGGTAACACCGGCTTCGACTGGGCCAATGAGTACAACATCATCCAGCAATACGCGATCAAGAACTCGCGCTTGCACATTCCGCTGATCTTCGGCGTCGACGCAGTGCACGGATTCGGCCACCCGTGGCAGGCCCCGCTCTACCCGCAGTCCATCGGCATGGGAGCCACCTGGGATCCCTCCCAGGCTCGAGATGGCGGTGCCGCAACGGCGGCGGCGCTGCGCGCGACCGGTTGGACATGGGACTTCGCTCCTGTGCAGGACCTGTCCCGGGACAACAGATGGGGACGGACTTACGAGACCTGGGCGGAGGAGCCGGCACTGTCCGCAGCGATGGGCGCCGCCAACGTCAAGGGACTGGAGCAGCGCTCCGGTTCGCCTGGCTTGAACGTCGCCGCCACCGTGAAACACTTCGCCGGGTATTCGCAGGCCATCAACGGGCACGACCGCAACGAGGCGCTGCTACCGCTGAACTACCTGCAGAGCACGATCCTGCCGTCCTACGCAGGCGCCGTGGATGCGGGCGCCCAAACGGTCATGGTCAACTCCGGCTCCATCAACGGCGTTCCGGCCACGGCCTCGCACTACCTGCTCACCGACATTCTGCGCAAGCAGATGGGCTTCCAAGGCGTGGTGATCAGTGACTACCAGGACGTGCCGGCACTACAGACCGCGTACCACATCGCTCCTGATCTGGCCGGTGCCATCGCCAAGGCTGTCAACGCCGGCGTCGACATGAGCATGCAGGTCTTCGGTGCTGACCAATGGCAGACGGCCATCCTGCAGGACGTCGCCACGGGCCAGATCTCCCGGGCCCGGATCGACGAGGCTGTGCGGCGGATCCTGACGCTGAAGTTCCGGCTGGGACTCTTCGATCAGGCGTGCGTCAACGACCCGAGCGTTGCCTGCGTCAACCCCAACGCCGCTAACGCGGCTGTCACCGCCGGCCGACAGGCAACCCTCGATGCTGCGCGCGAGTCGATCACCCTGCTCCGCAACGATGCCAACGCCTTGCCGTTGTCGCCGACCGGCAAGGTTGTCGTCACTGGTCCGAGCGCAGATTCGATGACCAACCAGCTCGGTGGGTGGAGTGTCAGCTGGCAGGGCGTCTTCGGAGCGGGCCACGTGTGCTGCATGGGTCCGGCGAACCAGATCCCACCCGGCACCACCGTGCGGAAGGGGATCGAGGCGGCAGATTCGAACGCGGTCTTCGCGCCCGATCAGGCTGCTGCGCTGGCGCAGGCCGGCACGGCCAGCGCCTACGTGGTCGCGGTGGGGGAGAAGGCATACGCAGAAGGACTCGGTGACAACCCGGCGCCCGCGCTGCCGCCCGATCAGCAGGCGCTGATCACCGCGCTCGAGGCAACGGGCAAGCCGGTGATCGTCGTCGTGCTGGCCGGTCGGCCGGTCGGACTCGGGTCGGCCGAGAAGGCCAACGGCGTGCTGATGGCCTATCAGGGCAGTACCGAAGCGGGCACTGCTGTCGCCGACGTGATCTTCGGCAAGGTGAACCCGAGCGGAAAGCTTCCCGTGAGCTGGCCGTCGGATGCTGCGGCAGTCGGCGGTGACTTCGACGGCACCGCGCCGTCGCCGTTGGGTGATCAGCCGAAGTTCTTCGACCAGTTGCCGGGTACCGGCTCTGGCCAGGGGCACGCCTACAACCCGCTGTACCCGTTCGGGTACGGACTGTCGTACACGACGTTCCAGCGCAGCAACCTGTCGGTGAGCCCGAGCGTGTCCCGGAACGGCAGTGCGACAGCCCGGTTCACCGTGACCAATACGGGGGCGCGGGACGGCACGGACATCGTGCCGGTCTACGTCAGCCAACCGGTGAGCGGGGTCGTGACCCCTCCGCAACGACTGGTCGGCTTCACCCGAGTGACGCTGCAAGCCGGTCAATCGAAGGTGGTGCAGGTCAGGTTCCCGGTCTCCTGGCTGGCTGAGACGCCGGGCGACATCAACGCATCCGGGCCGCCCACTGTTGAGCCGGGCTCCTACGTCGTGCAGCTGGACAAGAACACGACGAAGCCGTACGAAGTGGAGGTGTCGGCACCGCTCACGATCTCCTGAGCTGGCGGGCAGGTGGGGCACAGCGCCGCAACGCCGGTGCCCCACCTGCCGGATGAGTTCACCGGCGGCGGTCTGTACGGCGTGGACATAATCGTCCAGACCATGGAGCAGACGGATCACAACCTGCCAAAGGGTGACGTCGGCTCGGCCTCGCGGCAGACTGGCCCGATGGGTGCGCAGGCGCTGCGGGCGGGGCGCGGCGTTCCGAACAGCGGCGCCGGCGCGGTGGCGCCGGCTACGGCGCAGGCGGCAGCCATGGACGCACCACGTCTCGCGGTTGCGTGCGAGCCAGTGGGTGCGGTCGGTGCGGAGCGGGCGGGCTCGGCGTGATCGATGTGGCGCAGTTGTTCAGTTACGTGTTTGCGGCGTTGGCTGCGGCGGGTAATGCGGTGGGCAATGTGTTGCAGCGTAAGGCGAGTTTGGAGGAGTCACCTGATCGGCCGTTCGGTGTGGGTTTCCTGTTTGACGTGATTCGTCGTCCGGTGTGGCTGCTCGGTTTCTCTGGGTTGGTGGCGTCGTTTGTGTTGCAGGCGGTCGCGCTCGGGCTGGGTGAGTTGTCGTCGGTCGAGCCGATCATCACTCTGGAGGTGCCGTTGACGGTGTTGGTGGCGTCGCGGGTTTTCGGGGGGCGGGT
>JAOPWD010000061.1 GCA_025965875.1 Pseudonocardiales bacterium | reverse complement strand
GCGTCGACGCGCTGGCGGTCGCGGTGGGCAGCTCGCACGCCATGACGTCCCGCTCAGCCACGCTGGACAGCGACCTCATCGCTGCGCTGCGCGCCGCTGTACCCGTGCCGCTGGTGCTGCACGGGTCTTCCGGCGTCCCGGACGACGAGCTGCGTCGCGCGGTCGGCGCCGGGATCGCGAAGGTCAACGTCGGCACGGCGCTCAACATCGCGATGACCCGGGCCGTCCGCGACGCGTTGAGCGCCGACCCGGCCGTCGTCGACCCACGCAAATACTTGGGTCCGGGGCGCGACGCCATCGCGATCAGCGTTCGGGAACTGCTTGCTGTGATCAGCGGTCCGTACTGACGATCTTCCTGCGCCTGGGCGCGGTATGCCGCCACTGGCACAGGAAGATCGCTCCGGACAGCGGGTCAGCGCGGGGGTCGGGCGCGAAGCAGTTCGAGCTCGCCGCGGATGTGCACAGGCCCCGCTCCGAACGGCACGGCGACGGTCGATCCGGCCCGCACGTCCAGGTCGCCGGCTTCGGCGCCCGGCCAGCTGAGCCGGCCCGAGCCGGCCACTACGGCCAGCACCGAGAAGCCAGGCTCCAGGACGGTGTCCACGTCGCCGGCGATGCGCTCAGCGCGGAAGAACTCGTCGGCCGCGGCGGGGAAGATGTGGCTGTCGTCCCACCTGCCACCCAGCTGATCGAGTTCCGTGGTCGACACGGCATCGTGCCGGACACAGCGCAGCGCGGCATCGAAGCCGATCCCGAGGTGTCCGTCGCGCAGACCGTCGATCGCGAAGCCTGAATACTCCAACAGCAGCGACAGATCCGCGGCCTGCTGCAGTTCGAGCAGAAGGATCCCGGCCCCGATGGCATGCGGCAGCCCGGCCGGCACGTAGACGGTGTCACCGGGGCGCACCGCGATGCCGTGCAGCGCCGACAACATGGCCGCGCGATCCTGCTGCTCCACCCAGGAGGTCAGCTGTGCCGGGTCGACGTCGTCGTGAAAACCCAGATGCACCTGCGCTCCCGGCTCGGCGGCCAGGATGATCCACGACTCCGTCTTGCCGGTTCGGCACGACAGGTGTTGCCGAGCGAACTCGTCGTTCGGGTGGACGTGCACCGGGAGTCGTTCACCGGCGTCGAGCAGCTTGACCAGCAGCGCCGGATCGGCGCCGAACCTGCTCGCATGTTCCGGGCCCAGCCAGGCGCTCGGATCAGCCGCGATTGCGGCGCGTAGCGTGCGGCCGTCGTCGAGGTGGGTCAGCCCGACGTCGTCGAACCCGGCCACCGTGGTGGTCGAGGCGATCCAGTCCTCGGGCACATGGTCGCCCGCCGGCGCGATCCCCCGGAAGGCAGCGATGCGCGCCCCGCCGAGGTAGAAGCGGTCGGCCGGCTGGTTGGCCGGCAGGGCGAGGGGCGACGTGGCGCCCACGGATGCGGAATTCAGGACAAAGCTCCTCTGGCACTAGCTGGGGTAATCGATGTCACACGAGGCCGTAATCCGACACTCTGGCTCGCCGAACTGCGCTTCGTCAAGACAGCTCAGCCAGGACGCGTGCGCACTGTTGGTCTACACCGTCACTCGCGTCGACAGCGACGTGGGGTACGGCCGGCGCGGTGAGGTCGATCCGGGCCAGGTAGGCCGCACCGTCGACCAGCTTGGCCTGGTCGCGCTCCGCGCCCCGATCCCGCATGCGAGTCAACAACTGCTCGCCAGTCAGTCGCAGCCACACCAGGGTGGCCGCACCGCCCGCGCGATCCAAGCGCGAAGCCAGCCGCGCCCACGCTTCGGGATCACGTCGTTCGGCGCTGAACGGCGCCACGAGCACGACCGGACGCCCGGTCCGCAGGTTGTCCTCGGCGCCTGCGGTGAGCGTCTCGTACCGAGCGGCCCGGGTGGCGCCGGCGAGCTCCGGGCTGTCGAGGTCCGCTGAGCCCAGGAGTGCCGACACGACCGCGACCAGCGGAGCCGTCAACACATCCTGGTCCAGGATTGCCGCGCCGAGCCGCGTGGCGAGGGCCCGTCCGAGCGTGGACTTGCCGCTCGCCGGCGCTCCGCAGACGACGAGCGCGGGCGCGGCGATCGATGCGGTCACGGCCGCACCGTAGCGCGGGCCTGGGGATGCGATGACGGGCCCAGTCGAGCTGAACGGCCCGATGGTCATGATGGCGTAAACGCAACGAAACCTGCCAGACACCTTGACAGGGGCGCCGCGGTTAGCGATTGTGGGTTCAACCACACCGCGACATCGATTACCCCAAGTCGGCGAACGTCGCAACCCGGTCGGGCGCCGCACCTCGAACTGAAGCTCACGGCACCACCCTATGCGTTGTTTGACATCGATTACCCATAGCGGAATCGGAGGCCGCATGTTGCTCGTCGCCACGCCGAACCTCTGCGTCGACCGGACGCAGACGATCGCCGATCTCGTCCCGGGTGCGGTCATGCGCGCCCTCGAGGTCGAGGTGTCCGCGGGCGGGAAGGGCGTCAACATCGCCCGGGTCGTCCGGGCACACGGGCGGCGGGCGACGCTCGTCGGCCTGGTCGCCGACAACGACCGCGCTCACCTGCTCGGGTTGCTGAAGGGCGAGGGCGCTGACGTCGTCGACGTGCCGATCCCGGGCGACGTGCGCATGGCGATGATCATGATCGAGCGGCCAGGTGGCCGCACCACGGTGCTGAACGAGCCCGGTTCCACCATCTCGACGCAGTCCTGGCAGCACTACCGCGACGCCGTCGAGCATGCTCTGCCCGGCCACACCGTCCTCGCCTGCTCGGGCAGCCTGCCCCCCGGCGCCCCTGTCGATGCCTACGGCCAGCTCGTCGAGCTCGCGCACCGCGCCGGGATCCCCGCATTGGTCGACAGCGCGCCGGCCGCCTTGCGGGGCAGCCTGGCCAGCAGGCCTGACCTCGTCACGCCGAACCTGCAGGAGGCCGAGGCTGCGATCTCGGGCGGCTCCGGGTCGGTGCTCGCCGACGCCGACACCGACGTACGGGAACGGGCGACCGCGGCCGCGCTCACCCTGTGCGAACTCGGCGCCCGGGCCGCCGCGGTGACCGCCGGAGCAGCGGGCGTCGCCCTTGCCGACGCCGACTCGCGCCAGGTGCGGTGGGTGCCCACTGTGCAGGTCGACGTGATCAGCGCGGTCGGCGCGGGTGATTCCTTCCTCGCCGGAGTCCTGCTCGCCGTCGACTCGGGCGCACCGGGCACCGCTGTCGACTGGGCTGAGGCGGTCCTGCGCGGCGCTGCGACGGCGACGGCGTCCTGCGAGCAACTGCGCGCCGGCGGCGTCGACCCCAGCCGGGTCGAGGAACTGCTCGTACAGATCCGCGAGCTCGCCGTTGACGATTCGGCCATGCGGAGCGGCGCATGACGCGCCGGGTCCGACTCAGTGACGTGGCCGCGCTGGCCAAGACCAGCACGAAAACGGCGTCGCGGGTCATCAACGGCCACTCCCGCGTCGGGTCAGACACCCGCGCCCGAGTCGAGCAGGCGGTCCGGGACCTCGACTACCGACCCGATCCACTGGCGCGCTCGCTGCGCCGCGGCACCGACGACACCATCGGTGTCGTCGTCGACGAGGTCAGCGACCCGTTCTTCGCCAGCGTCATCGGCGAGATCGAGCGCATGGCCCTCGACCGAGGGATGACCGTCATCATCGCCAGCACCCAGCGACTCGCCGATCGTGAACGCATCGTGGTCGACGGCCTGTTGCAGCGCCGAGTTGCTGGGCTGATCATCGCGTCGATCTCGGACGACCACGCCCACCTGCGCTCCGCGCCCTGCCCGGTCGTCTTCATCGACCGCGCAGCCGCCGGCCTGCAAGCCGACGCGGTGCTCGTCGACGACCGCGCGGGCGCACGCATGGGCGTCGACCACCTGATCGCCCACGGCCACCGGCGCATCGCCTACTTGGGCGACCGCCTCGGGATCGACACCGCCCGCTACCGACTGGATGGCTACCGCGAATCGCACAAGGTTGCCGATATCCCAGTGCGTGAGGAATACCTGATCCACATGGAACCGTCGCTCGCCGACGGTCGGCACATCACCGAGGATCTGCTGGCCCTGCCGGAGCCGCCGACCGCCGTCTTCAGTGCCAACACCCGGTGCTCGCTGCGGGTGCTGCCGACCCTGCACCGGATGGGCCGCACCGACGTGGCCTTCGTCTCCTTCGGTGACTTCGCCACCTTCGAGGCCCTCACCCCACCGGTAACCGTGATCGATCACTCGCCTGAGTCGATCGGCCGGCTCGCCGCCGACCGGCTACTGCGCCGCATGGCCGGCGAGGAGCTGGCGGCGAAGACGATGACGACCCCGCTGCATCTGGTGCCGCGCGGCAGCGGGGAGGTGGCGCCGTGAGCGATAGCCAGGAGCTTGTCGTCGGGGTCGATCTGGGCACCACCGATACGAAGGTTGTGCTGAGCACGCCCGATGGCGTGACGGTCGGGTTCGCCCGGCGGCCGACCAGCTGGGCACACTCCGCTGACGGCCGGCAGACGACGACTGGTGAAACGCTCGCGGCCGGCGTGCTGGCCACGATCCGCGACGCACTCGATTCCGTCCGGGACCGCACCGGCAGGTCGTGCCGGGTGGTGGGCGTCGGCATCGCCGGTCTCGCCGAGAGCGGCGTCGTCCTGGACCCGCACGGCCGGGAGACCTCGCCGGTCATCGCCTGGTTCGACGAGCGCGGCGAGACGGAGCTGAAGGCCCTCGACCCGGCCTTCCTGGCCGAGTTCCCGAGGCGGACGGGCCTGCCCGTCGGCTCGCAGTGGACGCTGCCCAAGCTGCTCTGGCTGCGCGGTGCCGGGCTTGACCTCGGTGCCGGGTCGCGTTGGCTCAACGTGCCCGAGTTCGTCGCTTGGACGCTGTGCGGCGAGCAGATCAGCGAACCCTCGCTCGCCTCGCGCACCGGGCTGTTCGACCAGGCCACCGGCGAGCCGTGGGGCGAGGCGCTCGCCGCGCTCGGCGTAGCCGGCGGATTCCTGCCCGATACCGTGCCGGCCGGGCGAGCGGCCGGGCGGATCACCCACTGTTCGACAGCACCCGAACTCGACGGCGCGGTGGTCACCGTCGCCGGTCACGACCACCCGATCGCCGCAGTCGGTGCCGGCGCGGTCGGGCCCGAGGACCTGTTCGACTCCTGCGGCACCGCCGAGGTCCTGCTGCGAGTGGTGCCGCGCGTACTCGACGACTCGGAGCGCTCGACGCTGGTGGGATTGGGTATCGACGCCGGCCGTCATGTGGTGCCCGGGCAGACCGTGCTGATGGGCGGCATGCGCTCCGGGCTGGTGATGCGCCGGGTGCTGTCGCTGCTGGGCGCCGACGACCCCACGCGCCGGGACGAACTCGACCGCCGATGGGTCCCCACTCCGGTCGGGCGCGACAGCCTGTCGATCGTGGGCGCCGCCATCCACGACAACGATGTGCGCATCAGCCTGCGCGACGGCGCCACGCCGGACATCGCGTGGGCGGCAACCCTGATGCACCTGGCCGAGCAGACCACGGTACTGCTGGCCGGGATCACGTCGGTGGTGGGCGAGCACCGTGACGCGGTCGCGGCGGGCGGATGGACGCGGATGCGCAGCGTGCGCGAGTCCAAGATCCGCAGCATTCCACGACTCACGTTCTGTCGAGTCGAACAGCCCGGCGCCCGAGGCGCCGCCCTGTTCGCCGCCTGCGCCGCGCTCGGTGAGGGCCGCATCGACGAGCGTGCCCGACACTTCGCCGCCACCGCCGAATTGCCGATCCCACCCCCCGGGTCCATCGCTGAACCCGAGGTCCGACAAGACCACGAGCACGGACGATCCACGAAGGAGCACGCACGCTGATGACCGAAACAGAAACAGGTGTCCGCACCGGCCTGGCCAGGATCGCCGACGAGGACGGGGTGTTCTCGATCGTCGCCATGGATCAGCGCAACACGCTGCGTCGAATGTTCGAGGCCGTCGGCCACCCGGCCGAGACCGAGGACATTCACGCGGCCAAGATCGCCGTCGCAGCCTCGCTGACTCCGCTCGCGAGCGCGATCCTGCTCGATCCGACCTTCGGGGTCCCCGCGGTGACCGGGGCCAATGCCCTGGCGCCGTCCTGCGGATTGCTCGTGGCAGCGGAGCCGGAGAAACGCGGCACGTGGAACGGCGAGCCGCGCACCCACCGCGACCCGGCGCAGAGCGCGGCGTGGGTGCAGGGGATGGGCGGCGACGCCGTCAAGTTCCTCGTGCAGCTGCGCCCGGGCCGCCCGGCCGGTGAACCGGACCTCGCCGCGGAGGTCATCGAGGTCGTGCGTGAGGTCGTGGCCGACTGCCGTGCAGCCGGCATCCCCTCGGTGATCGAGAACCTCATCTACCCGCTGCCCGACGAACAGCTCACTGCGCAGCAGCGTGAGGACCTGATCGTCGAGGCTGCCGCGATGCTCGCCGAGACCGGCGCGGACCTCGTCAAGCTCGAGTACCCCGGCTCGCCGCAGGGGTGCCGCCGAGTCGCCGAGGTCGCGGGCGGGCCGTGGGCCGTCCTGTCGGCCGGAGTGGGTTTCGACGAGTTCCAGAACGTGTTGCGGGTGTCGTGCGACGAGGGTGGCGCATCCGGCTTCATCGCCGGCCGTTCGATCTGGAAGGAGGCGGTGGGGCTCGACGGCGCCGCCCGCCAGGAGTTCCTCGACACCGTCGCCCGCCCCCGCCTGGAAACCTGTCTCCAGACGGTGGCCGGCCGCGCCCGCCCGTGGACCGAGGCGGTGGTGCGGTCATGACACCCGTGCTCGAGGCAAAGGGCATCTCCAAGCTGTACGGGCACGTCGAGGCGCTGACCGGCGCCAACTTCGACGTCAACGCCGGTGAGGTCGTCGCGCTGATCGGCGACAACGGCGCCGGCAAGAGCACCCTGGTGCGGATCCTGTCCGGAACAGAGCCGGCCACCTCTGGCCAGATGCTCTTCGACGGCAAGCCAGTCGTGCTGACCTCGCCGGTGGATGCCCGAGCACTCGGCATCGAGACCGTCTTCCAGGACCTGGCCCTCGCGGCGCACCTGTCCCCGGTGCAGAACATGTACCTGGGTCGCGAGGTGATGCGCAAAGGTCTTGCGGGACTGCTCGGCTTCATGGACACCCCGAGCATGCGCAAGGGCAGCCGGGATGCATTCGAGAAGCTGGGCGCGACGGTGCGCAACCTCAATGGGCCGGTCGGTGCCATGTCCGGTGGGCAGCGCCAAGGCATCGCGGTGGCCCGCGCGGCGGCCTGGGCCCAGAAGGTCGTCTTTCTCGACGAGCCGACCGCCGCGCTCGGTGTCGTGCAGACCAAGAACGTGCTGGAACTCGTCCGCCGGGTCAGCGACGAGGGCATCGCCGTGGTGTTCATCAGCCACTCCATGCCGCACGTGATGGAGGTCGCCGACCGGATCCAGGTGATGTGGCGCGGTCGCCGGGTGGCGACCTATCGCAAGGAGGACACCTCGATGGAGCAGCTGGTCGCCGCCATGACCGGTGCCGTGAGCCAGGTGGCGGCATGACCCTCACTGACATCGCGTCGGCAGGCGGCGGCGGCGGCAGCGCCGCGGTCGAGGACGCACCCGCCGGACGACTACAGCGCATTGCCCGCGTCCAGGCATTGCAGATCGTGCTGCTGCTCGCCATCACGGTGGCGGTCTTCGCCATCCTCCGGCCGAACACCTTCCTGACCCCGTTCAACATCCGAGGCATGGTCCAGAACACGTCGATCTACATCGTCTTGGGCGTCGGCATGACGTTCGTCATCATCACCGGCGGGATCGACCTGTCGATCGGCAGCGTCCTGGTCTTCAGCGGCGTGGTGGCCGACAAGGTGATGGCGTCCTACGGGGGGCAGGGGTGGGACACGGTACTGGTGGGCACTGTTGTCGCCTGCGCATCCGGCCTGGCCTGGGGTCTGCTCAACGGCGTGTTGGTGGCCAAGGCGAAAGTGCCGCCGTTGATCGTGACGCTCGGCTCGCTCAGCGCCGCTCTCGGCTTCGCGCAGATCCTGACCAAGGGCCTGGACCTGCGGGACGCGCCGAGGACGCTGGTCGACAAGGTGGGCTTCGGCAACATCGTCGGCCAGGTGCCGACGTTGGCGGTCATTGCCGGCGTCGTAGCGATCGGCGGCATCATCCTGCTGCACCGCACCCGGTTCGGCCTGCATACCTACGCCATCGGCTCGAACGCCGAAGCAGGGCGTCGGGTCGGGCTGAAGGTCGACCGCCACCTCATCAAGATCTACGCGCTGGCCGGGCTGCTCGCCGGTTTCGCCGGCATCCTCAACCTCGGCTTCTTCCAGTCCACGACGATCGGCGGCCAGTCCAACACCGCGCTCAACGTCATCGCCGGTGTCGCTATCGGCGGCACAAGCCTGTTCGGGGGCGTGGGTTCGGTCTTCGGGACCGTCATCGGCCTGTTCATCCCGATCGTGCTGCAGAACGGCTTCATCCAGATCAACGTCCAGCCGTTCTGGCAACAAGTCGTCGTCGGCGCGGTGCTCGTCACCGTGGTCTACGTCGATCAGCTCCGCCGTGCAGCCGCCGTCGGCGGCCGCAAGCACCGATTGCCCTTCCTCTCCCAACGCGGGAGAGGGACTCGAGAGGAGACAGCATGAACCGCAGGACCGCTATGGCGATGGGGGCAGCGATACTTGCGCTGACCACAGCCGCCGCGTGCAGTTCGAGTAAGAAGTCATCGGGCAGCGGCGGCGCCAAGACGTACAACCTCGCCTTCGTTCAGGGCGTGGCGGGTGACGCCTTCTACATCACCATGGATTGCGGCATCAAGGCCGAGGCGGCCGCTGAGGGCGCGAAGGTCACGACACAGGGTGCGCAGAAGTTCGACCCCACGTTGCAGACCCCGGTCCTGCAGTCAGTGATCGCCACCAAGCCGGACGCGATCCTGATCGCGCCGACCGACGTCTCGGCGATGCAGGCCCCGATCGCCCAGGCCAAGTCCCAGGGCATCAAGATCGTGCTGGTCGACACCACGCTGAATGACCCGTCGGTGGCCGTCTCGGCCATCTCGTCCGACAACCTCGGTGGCGGCAAGGCGGCGTTCGAGGCGATCAAGAAGCTCGCCCCGGGTGGCGGCAAGGTTCTCGGCGTCGGCGTGCAGCCCGGCATCAGCACCACCGACGCTCGCGACAAGGGTTTCGCCGACGCCGCCAAGGCCGACTCGAAGTATCAGTACCTCGGCGTTCAGTACTCCCAGAACGACCCGGCCAAGGCCGCATCGATCGTCAGCGCCGCACTGCAGAAGAACCCCGACATCGTGGGCATCTTCGCCTCCAACCTGTTCTCCGCCGAAGGCACGGCCACCGGCATCCGTCAGGCCGGCAAGCAGGCCTCGGTGAAGGTCGTCGGCTTCGATGCCGGCCCGGACCAGATCAAGGCATTGCAGGACGGCACCGTGCAGGCACTCATCGCGCAGCAGCCCGCGACGATCGGCAAGGACGGCGTCCAGCAGGCGATCAAGGCACTGAAGGGCGAGCCGACCACCCCGAAGATCGGGACGGGGTTCACCATCATCACGAAGGACAACCTCACCTCGGCTGAGGGGAAGGCGGCGGCCTACAAGGCCGCCTGCTGATCCGAGGGATGGCGTCGGCGCCTCGTCCATCCGGGCGAGCGCCGACGCCGTCCGTCCGCACCGACCGCGCTGGAGGCAACAGGTAATGAGCAGTGACCTGCGCGGCCAGGTGGCCGTCGTCACTGGAGGAGCACGCGGGCTCGGCCTGTCCATGGCGCATGCGCTGGCCCGGAACGGCGTCCGGATAGCTCTGTTCGACCTGCTCGAGCAGGTCGAGAACAGCGCGGCCGAACTGGCGAACGACCATGATGTGGCGACGTTGGGTTTGACCGCGGACGTCACGTCCGACACCGACCTGGCCGAAGCCTTCCGGGTGGTGTCCGAGCGCCTGGCCACGCCCACCATCCTGGTCAATGCCGCCGGCATCACGGTCTGGGGGGACAGCCTCGACACCGAGCGCGACGTCTGGCAGAAGGTCATCGACGTCAACCTGACCGGCACGTTCCTGGCCTGCCAGGCGTTCGGGCGGGGCTGCCGGAGCGCGGGGCTGCCGGGCGTCGTGGTGAACGTTTCCTCGATGTCTGCGCAGGTGGTCAACGTGCCGCAGCATCAGGCCAGCTACCACGCCTCCAAGGCCGGTGTGGAGATGCTCTCCAAGGCGCTCGCGGTGGAGTGGGCGGGACTGGGCATCCGAGTCAACGCCATTGCGCCCGGCTACTTCCTGTCCGACATGACGAAGGAATTCACCGATGCGAACCCGGAACTCGCCGAACGGTGGCGATCGATGATCCCGCTCGGCCGGATGGGCATGCCGCACGACCTCGACGGGCTGGTCACCTTTCTGTGCTCCGAGTCATCGGCATACCTCACCGGCCAGTCGATCGTGATCGACGGCGCCTACACGGCGATCTGACGATTTGGTTGCTATGGGCACTTACCTCGGCGTCGACCTCGGCGCCACGAGCGGCCGGGTCAGCCTAGGCATCGTCAGCCCGGACGGAATCGACCTCCACGAGGTCCGCCGCTTCCGCAATACGCCCGTTCGTGTCGAGGGTGACTGGTTCTGGGACGTCGAAGAGCTGTATGGACAGATCCTCGACGGACTCGCCGAAGGTAGTCGGACCGCCGGTGCGGCCGGCACACATCCGAATGGGATAGCTGTCGACACGTGGGGCGTCGACTTCGGTGTCGTCGGCCCCGATGGCGAGCTGATCGTGACGCCAAGGCACTACCGATCTGCCGGACTGCAAGCACGGCACCGGGTCACCAGCCGGATCACCGAACTGGAGGTGTTCGAGCGCACTGGCGTGCAGCCGATGACCATGAACACCGTCTA
>JAOPWD010000056.1 GCA_025965875.1 Pseudonocardiales bacterium | reverse complement strand
TTTCGGCCCGTACGCGCTTCGGCTCGGCACCGGCCGCACAAGTTCGTTCGGTGGGGCGGTCGAGAATCCCGCCGTCCGACCGGGCTCCCACTGCATCGGCGTGCGCAGCGATTCCCGCCCCGGCAGCCTCAGATCCTCACCCATGCCGAGCTCCTCGCCGTAGCGCAGGAGCGGCGTGCCGGGCATCGTGAACTGCAGCGAGTAGGCGAGTTCGATGTGTCGGCGATCGCCTTTCATCATCGGTGCGAGTCGGCGTCGAATACCCCTGTTGTAGATGCGCATGTCGGCCTTCGGCGCGAACGCAGCCATGACGTCGCTGCGCTGCTCGTCGGTCAGCTTGCTCAGGTCCAACTCGTCGTGGTTGCGCAGGAACGTCGCCCATTGGGCCATGGCCGGTAGCTTCGGCAGCGCGTCGAGAGCCTCGACCAGCGGCTCGGCGTCGCCACGAGCCAGGGCCAGCCACAGCTTGGCGTTCAACCCGAACGCGATCATCATGTGCGCGCGGTCGTTGGGGCCACCGGTGGCGGCGGCACAGTATTTCGGCACGTCGTCGGCGGACACATTTGCCTCGCACAACAGTACGGAATCACCTGCGCGCCACTGGGTGTCCTGGCGCCAGCCGTCGAGGATCGAAAAGTCCATCGGACCCTGGGGAACGCCTGGGGTGATCTGCTCCAGCACGAACGGTGCCGCGTCGATCCGGAACCCGGACGCCCCGGACTGCAACCAGAACCCCATGACCTTCTTGATCTCGGCCTGGACGTCCGGGTTGGACCAGTTCAGGTCCGGTTGGAAGTCGTAGAAGCGGTGGTAGTACCACTGTTTGGCGGTGTCGTCGAACGTCCACGTCTCGGTCTGCTCGCCGGGGAACACCATTCCCTGGCGCCGGTCCGGAGGTTCCTCGGTGCTCCAGACATACCAATCGCGGTAAGGGGAATCCGGGTCGCTGCGGGCGGATTGGAACCACGGATGCTCGTCAGAAGTATGGTTGACGACCAGGTCGAGCAACAGCCGGATACCGCGTTCCCGTGCTTGGCTGGCCAGTTCCACGAAGTCGCCGAGACTGCCGAAGCGCGGATCGACGCTGTAGAAGTCCGTGATGTCGTAGCCGTAGTCGCGATGCGGCGACGGGTGGATCGGGTTGAGCCACAGACAGGTGACGCCGAGGCGGGCCAGATAGTCCAGTCGGCTCGTCACACCCCTGAGGTCGCCGCAGCCGTCCCCGTCGGAGTCCTGGAACGAATCGACCCCGAGGGAGTAGATGACGGCTTCCTTGTACCAGCGCTCAGACATCAGCGCCTCCCTCCGTTGCGAGTGCCGAGCGTGCCATTACCTGAAGCCTGCCCAAGCTGGGCCTGGGACGAACGGTCGCCAGAAGCACGCGCAGGCTCTATGGTGCTTCAGCGGTCCTGATTCCGGAGGCACCCTTATGCGCGTTGCGCTCCACGACTCCTGGACCGTGCGCGCCGTCGGCGGCGAGGTGCCCGATGCGGTCGCTGGCGCCAAGATTGCGGCCACCGTGCCGGGGTGCGTGCACCTCGATCTGCTCGCCGCCGGGCTGATTGCCGACCCCTATCTCGATCAGAACGAACTGGCGGTGGCGTGGGTCGGGCGGGTGGACTGGCGCTACGAGACGACCTTTGACTGGCCCGACAACGACGACGACCACATCGATCTGGTTGCGTCGGGGCTGGACACAGTGGCCACGATCGAGTTGAACGGCTCGATCGTCGCGTGGACAGAGAACATGCACCGCAGCTACCGCTTTCCGGTGGCCGGCCTGCTCAAGCGCAGCGCCAACGAACTCGCCATCACCTTCGCATCGGCCCTGAACGCGGCGGAGCAGGCCAGCGAGAAACTCGGCCCTCGGCCGCACGTCAACGCCCACCCGTACAACGCAATCCGCAAGATGGCCTGCAACTTCGGCTGGGACTGGGGGCCGGACCTGGTCACTGCCGGCATCTGGCGCGGACTGTACCTGCAGACATGGGGTACGGCGCGACTGGCCGCGGTGCGTCCACTCGTCTACGTCGACGGCGCGACCGGCCTGCTCCGGATGCACATCGACGTCGAACGCGCATCGGAGAACGGCCAGCCGTTGGTGGTCGAGGTCGATGTGGCAGGCACCCGCACCGAGGCGATCCTGCCCGGAACGGGATCGTCCGTGGTGGTCGAGGTGTCCGTGGACGACGTCGCGCTGTGGTGGCCGCACGGCTACGGAGCGCAGCCGTTGTACCCGGTTGCGGTGACGCTCTGTGACCCCGGCGGGCAATTGGACTGCTGGGACGCGCGGGTGGGCTTTCGCACCCTCGCCTTGGACGCCACGCCGGACGAGCACGGCACACCATTCACCCTGATGGTCAACGGGACGCCGGTGTTCGCGCGAGGGGTCAACTGGATCCCCGACGACTGCTTCCCGTCGCGCGTCACGCGGGAGCGCTACGCCGAGCGGCTGACCCAGGCCAAGGACGCGAACGTCAACCTGGTGCGGGTCTGGGGCGGCGGGATCTACGAGAACGATGCGTTCTACGACATCTGCGACGAGCTCGGGCTGCTGGTCTGGCAGGACTTCCTGTTCGCATGCGCGGCCTACGCCGAGGAGGAGCCGCTGCGCAGTGAGGTCGAGGCCGAGGCGCGCGAGGCGGTCACCCGGCTGTGCCCGCATCCCAGTCTGGTGTTGTGGAACGGCTGCAACGAGAACATCTGGGGGCATGCGGACTGGGGCTGGCAGGACTCACTCGGCGACCGCACGTGGGGCTGGGGCTATTACAGCGACCTGCTTCCGTCGATCGTGGCCGAGCTCGACCCGACCCGGCCGTACAGCCCGGGCAGCCCGTACTCGATGTCGCCGGACCGATGCCCCAACGATCCCGCGCACGGCACGACACATATCTGGGGCGTCTGGAACGAGCGCGACTTCACCGGGTACCGCGACTACGTGCCTCGCTTCGCAGCCGAGTTCGGCTTCCAGGGGCCGCCGACCTGGGCCACGCTCACCCGTGCGATCCACGACCGGCCGCTGACGCCGGACGCGCCCGGCATGTTGCTGCACCAGAAGGCTGACGACGGCAACGGCAAGTTGGCCCGCGCCCTGGCCAAGCACCTACCCGCGCCACAGAATTTCGACGACTGGCAGTGGGCCACCTCGCTCAACCAGGCGCGCGCGGTCGCGTACGGCGTCGAGCACTTCAGGTCCTGGGCGCCGGTCTGCATGGGCACCGTCATGTGGCAGCTCAACGACTGCTGGCCGGTGACGTCGTGGGCTGCCATCGACGGTGACGGGCGGCGCAAGCCGCTTTGGTACGCGCTGCGGCGCAGCTACGCCGATCGGCTGCTGACGCTGCAACCCCGCGACGGCGAGCTCAGCCTGGTCGTGCTGAACGACTCGGCCCATCGCTGGAGCACCACGGCCGTGGTGAGCCGGCGGGCGTTCGACGGCACGGTCTTAGCCAGCACGCGCGTGCCGATCGACGTCGAATCGCGCGGCAAACGCACGGTCCGCATACCGGACCACGTGGTGACCGCGGGCGACCCGACTCGAGAGCTGCTGCTGGCCGGGGCCGGCTCGCGCCGAGCCTGGTGGCCGTTCGTCGAGGACCTCGCCGCTGCGCTGCCCGCCGCGGAGTTCGACACGCACGTGACACAGTTCGACCGCGGCTACTGCGTCACCGTGACCGCCCGCACGCTGGTACGCGACCTCGCGCTGCTGGCCGACCGGGTGGCGCCGGACGCGGTGGTCGACGACATGCTGGTCACGTTGCTGCCGGGTGAGAGCGTGACGTTCGAGACCCGCACCGCGGCCGAACTGACGCATGAGCAGTTGGTCGACCCGCTCGTGCTGCGCAGCGCGAACCAGTTGCTCACTACCGCGGATCAATGAAAGTGGTCTAAGGCTCGAACACACGGGCGATCTAGGGTGTTCTCCCGATGTGGCGGGCCGGGTCTTACTCCGAGGATTGGGTTATCAACCAGTCCAGGAGGACACCGTGAACCCCATCATCGCCACCTCGATCCTCGCCCAGCACCAGCGCGAACTGATCGCGACCGCTGAGCACTACCGCCGCGTCCGCCGCATCCGCGGCTCCGCCCGAGTCCCGCGTACCCGCAAGGCCAGCACGGACGGATCGGTCCGTGGCCACCCGCACGTGAACTTCCAGGCGTGGCTGGCCGCCGGGCGGCTGTAGTCGATCCTGACCGACTGACCTGCGCCAGCGTCATCCGGACCGCTGGGTCGCAGGTCAGTCGCCGTCGCTAGGCGAGCATCGGGGCCAGGGCGAGCACGTCCGCGGGAGTCTGGACGTGGGCGGGCGCGAGGAAGACGGTGCGCACGCCCTTGGCAGCGAGGGTTGCGTAGCGCTCCCGCTGCTCGGCATGCGTGCCCGCGTGGTGCGTCTGCGCAAACTTCGCCGCAGCGGTGCCGCCCCGAAGCCGCTCCACCCTGGCCCAGACCTCGTCCCGGTCGCGGCCGACGACGGGAACATCCAACACGGTGACGGAGACCTCGGCAGGGTCGCGGCCCACGTGTTCGCAATGGCGATGCAGCACGGCGATCTTCCGGTCGAGGGTCTTCTCGTCGGAGGAGACGTTGCAGCCGTCGGCGATCCGCGCGGCGATCCGCAGCGTTCGTTGCTCACCACCGCCGCCCACGATGATCGCCACCTCCGACACCGGCCGCGGGTAGCTGGTGGTCTCCGGCAGGCTCACCCGCTCGCCGGAGTACGCCTTGGTGCCCGGCGACCACAGCGCGCGGATCGTCTCGATCGCCGACTCGAGGCCGTCCAGTCGTTCCTTGGTGGACGGGAAGGGCAGGCCGAAGGCGGCGTGCTCGCGCTCCCACCACCCGGCGCCGATCCCGAGGAAGGCCCGCCCGCCGCTGATCGCGTCCAAGGTGGCGACAGTCTTGGCGGTGATGCCGGCGGGCCGGAACGTCACTGGGGACACCAGCGTCCCCAGCCGCAGATCGGTGTCCAGGCCCGCCAGCATGCCCAGCGTCACCCACGGTTCGGGGATCGGCGCCCAGGCCCGGTCGACCTGGGGGATCTGGATGAGGTGATCCATCAGCGCGATTCCCGCGAAGCCGGCCTCGTCCGCGGCCAGGGCGACTCCCTTGAGCCAGCCGGCCGGATCCTCGCCCCACGGAAAGCGCGACACCTGCAGGACAAAGTCCATGCCGTCGGCGCTGCGCTCAGGTTCCGGTGCGTCCGCGCGTTCGAGTTCGGCCGGCAGGCCCGAGCGCAGGACCACCACCTGGTCCCAACCCTCGGCCTCGATCTCGGCCGCCGCGTCCGAGGCGCGCGCCAACTGGGCTGCCAACGCCGGCGCCGGGACGGGCCGGTCGCGCTGTGCATTGCGCTCCTTGGCCAGCGCACCGGGGACGTCGAACACCACTGCGACCGCGGGCAGGCCATGCGACTTGGCCAAAGCCAAGTAACCCCGCCGGCGCTCCGCGTCCAGCCCGAGGGTGTCGACGACACAGGTCAGTCCGCGCCGTGCGCGCGCGGCCAGGATGTCGTCGAGCAGCCCGAACGCGTCGGCCGAGGCAGCCAGGTCGTGCCGACCGCTGCCGACGATCCCGCGCAGGTCGTCAGAGGACACGATCTCCTGCGCGCGGTACCGCTGCTGGGCCCACCTCGACTTGCCCGAACCGGACGCCCCGACCAGCACAACGACTGCCGGGTCGGGCAGGCCGGCCACGGACTACACGCCGGGGAAGGCGTGGCGCAGGGTGTCGAGCTCGACGCCCTCGGCGGCGACCGAACCTGGCGTGTGGTCGGGATCCAAGCGGCCGTAGATGAGGCGCACGAACGCCTCACCGGTCAGTCGCAGCTGACCGGTCGCCCCAGGGACGGCGACGGAGTCGGCGGCCTCGAGTCGGGCACCGTCCGACGTGAGGTCGAGCAGGAACTCCCGGCTCGGATCGGTCGTCGTCACCCGAATGCGGACCGGCTCGGGGGACGGCTTGCCCACGCGCTCGACGAGCGATGGCAGGCGGTCAATGATCAGCGCGATTGCGTCGTCCGAGACGGTCGCGGCTGGGTCGAGGGCGACGGCGATGTCCCAGGTGTGCAGAGCGTGCTCACCCAGTCGCATCTGCAGTACGCCGGCCAGCGTCTGCTCACTCCCGAACATGTCGAGCCGCCACTGTTCCTTTTCCTCAGGACTCAGCGCAGCCAGCCGATCCGCGAAGGCGGCATCGGCGCGGAGCACGTCCGCGACCTGCTCCGGCCCGGACTTGGCGTTCCACCGGGCCCAGACGGGTTGGAACTGCTCGACGCCGGGCGCGGGCGTCTGCTTCACGCCGGCGTCGAGGAAGAGTTCGAAGACCTCGGCGCCCGAGCCGAGGTGGGACGCGACCTGCCCGATGGTCCAGTCGTCGTCGTAGGACGGCGCGTTGCTCTGCGGTTCGGTCAGTGGGGTGAGCGCCGAGGCGAGCCGGTCGTGCGACCGAAGCAACGTAGCGAGCACTGCATCGAGATTTGGCGGGGTTGGTGGCATGGATCGACGCTACGTTGTCTAGCTCGCTTCGACCGCCGCCTTGATGCGCTGCGCGAACGCGTCGACGTCCTTCGCGGCCGCCTTGCGGGCGAAGCCGACGATCAGCTTGCCGATGCCGTGACCTTCGAAGGTGTTGAAGATCGTGACCTTGGTCTGGGTGTCACCGACGGGCTGCAGGTCGTAGCCGCCTTCGCTCACGGTGACCGCGTTCTTGGACCGCTCGCTCCAGCGAATCGTCGTCGGCGCGTCGAACCCGATCAGCTCGAAGCGACGGTCGGTCTTCATGCCGGCGTCCTTGACCTTGCTGACGAAGACCGTGCCCAAGCGGGACGGGCCGGCGGGCTCCTTGCGGATCTCGAGCACTCGCGGGCTGAACTTGGGATCGTTGGTGCCTTCGGCCAGGAAGGCGAACACCTCGTCGATAGGACGGTTGATCACTGCCGAGCCACTGAACTGTCCGGGCATCAAGACTCCTTGGCTTTGCCGACCGTGGCGCCAGCGTAGCTGGAACTGCCGTCTCGTCAGCTGTTGGCGTGCGGCGTGAGCGCCGAGACGTTTGCGCTGATCACCAGCAGGACATCGTCGGTGGTGATCGTGCGGATGCCGGACGGATTGAGATCGAAGCCGTCGGTCCTCGGGTTGTAGAAGCCGATCAGCAGGGCGTCGAACCGGTCCTCGATCGGTCCCAGGGCTTGGCTCACCGACTGGCCGATCAGGTCCTCCGGAACCTCGATGCCGTGGAACCCCTGCGTCCGGAGGGGTGACGAGGTCGCGGACCCCCTTCGACAGGCCGTGGGATGCGGGCCGACGCAATTAGGAGAATTGCCTTGAGAAGATGGGAGAAAGCCGCCAGAGAGTGTTGCGAACCGTCACATCATGGTCGAGAACACTCGCGGGTCTATGTAGCCGTAGTAGCCGCAGTAAAGGTGACCAAAGCGCGATGAGCGCTAGCGCGAAGAGCCGCCGCCGCGACGCGGCCGCGCCGAAGGCGCGAGTGGCGCGTGGGGTCTCCTCCCGCTTGCGGGGGAAGATCCCCCCGAGCGCCAGCGAGCGGGGGAGATCGAGTGACACGTCGGCTGATAGATCGGCCGCTTAGTTACCTGCTGGCGAACAGGCCGGCGAGTACGACCGC
>JAOPWD010000028.1 GCA_025965875.1 Pseudonocardiales bacterium | reverse complement strand
TGATGACGGCGGCCGATACGGCTCGTTCCGGCCCTGGCTGAAGCAGTTGCCTGGCGACACTCCGGGCGCAACAGCGCAAACGCTTCAGCGACCGTGGGCTCGCTGGCGATGGTCCTGCCGGGTGTCGTCAGACAGCGCCCCCATCCCGTCGATCGCCTGTCGTAGCGCGCGGAGTGCGTAGTGGGCGCGGGACTTGACGGTGTCGCGTGGCACGCCGAGGGTATCGGCGGCCTCGGCGATTGATGCGCCGCGGAAGTAACATTCGAATAGCGCCTGGCGGTGTTCGATCGACAGGCTCTGTAGTGCGGCCTGCACGAGCTGTCGATCTAGGGTCTGCTGCGCTGTGTCATCCACCCTCGGCTCGGGAACTTGGTCGGTCAGCGCATCGAGGCGGCGACTCGTTCGGCGTCGATGGGAACCGGTCACGATTGCGCGGCAGACGATGCGTCGTTGACGAGGTCACGCGCCATGATGCGCCGGCCAACCAAGACTCTTACGGCGTACGAGGGCGATCCTGATCGACGACAGCGCACGTCGGATCACGCGGCTAGTGTGCCGCCGTCGACGACGCTGACGGTGCCCGTCAGGTAGTCGTTGTCCATGAGATGTAGGAACGCCTTAGCGACGTCTTCGACCTCGGCCACTCGGCGCAGCGGCAGCCCGGCACCGACCGACTCGAACATGGCTTCGCGGTCCGCGCCGGGCAGGGCGGTCCACAGCGGGCTGCGAACGACGCCAGGGGCGACGACGTTGACCCGGATAGGCGCCAGCTCCACCGCCAGCGAGCGAGCTGCCGAGACGATCGCGCCTGACGCCGCCGAGCCGAGGAACCAGCCGGCGCCGCCTCGGTAGGCCGCGGTTCCGCTGGTCAGCGTCACCGACCCGCCCGGGCGCAGATGCGGCATCGCGAGACGGACCGCTTCGAGTGCACTGACCACCCGCAATTCCAGAAACGCGCGACCCTGCGCAGGTGTGTACGCGTCGAGGGTGAGCGGAACCAGGTTGTCTCCAGCTGTGTACGCGAGGTGGTCGAACTCGCCTACCTGCTCGAACAACGCCGCCAGCTCCTCGCTCGAGGAGGCGTCCACGGGGTACCCCTCGCTTCCCGTCGGGAGCTGGGCCACGGCCGACCTCACCCTGGTCGCGTTGTGCGAGGCGACGACGACGCTCGCTCCGGCGGCCGCGGCTGCCTTGGCGGTGGCTAGTCCGATGCCACTGGTGCCGCCGAGGACGACGACCCTCGTGTTGGTACCGATCGCCATGTCGACTCTCTTCTGATCGCTTGTTGTTGTCGCTTCACGGTGCGGCCGCGGCGCCTTTGCTGTCCAACACCCGTTCCCTCGCCTGCGATACCCTCAGGGCATCAACTAGGGCGTCGTCGGGGTACCCGCATGGACCTGGATCTGCGCAAGCTGCGTTACTTCGTCGCAGTCGCTGAGCAGCTCAACTTCGGCCGGGCGGCCGAGCAGCTGCACATTGCCCAGCCGGTGCTCTCGCGTCAGATTCGGGCGCTGGAACAGGAACTCGCGGTGACGCTGTTCAACCGCGGCAACCGGGGCACCGAGCTGACCGCGGCCGGTCACGCACTGTTGGAGGACGCCCGTCATCTGCTGCCCGCGGCCGACGGAGCGCACCGCCGGGTGCTCGCCGCGAACACCGGGCATCGGACCTTCACTGTGGGCTTCGCGCCTGGCCTGATCGTCACGGACGCGGTGCGAGAGCTCGCCCAGCGCCGGCCGGAGTTGTCGATCGAGGTGTTCCGAACCAACTGGTACGACCAGACCGAGGTGATTCACGACGGTCGGGTCGACGTGGGTTACGTGCGCCGGCCATTCGATCCCAAGGGCCTGGGCATCGAGCCACTTCTGGAGGAACCGCGCGTGGTGTCATTGCCGATTGATCATCGCCTGGCCGGAAAGGCGACCGTGTCGGTGACCGATCTGGCCGACGAGCACCTGCTGCAGGATCCCGAGCTCGTGCCGGAGTGGCGCGACATCGCGACCGAGCTGCGTGCGTCGGGGCCGCGAGCGGCCACGCCGCCACTTCGCACGGTTGAGGAGAAGCTCGAGCACGTCGCCCGCGGGAACGGTGTGGTGGTGTTGCCTGCGTCCACGTCGGCGTTCTACACCAGGCCCGACGTCACCCACATCCCGATCGACGACATCGGTCCGACGCAGGTTTGTCTGGCCTGGGACAGCCGGCGGCGAAGCCCGCTGATCCCGGACTTCGTCGCCATCGCGGTTGCTTGCCGGCGTCAGACGACCTGACAGCGCGAGTGCTGCCATACCGAAGCGGTATGGCAGCCCATCGAACAGGTATTGGACGGTGCTGTTGGGCCTAACGCACCGTTGACGAATGGACCCCGACTACGTGCTTTGGTCGGCGCCGCCGGCCGAGCGAGCCGATCGCCCACTGATCTTGCTGTTGCACGGCTGGAGTTACGACGAGCGCCACCTATTCGCATTCGCACATCTCTTCCCGAAAGAGATGGTCGTTGCCTCGGTGCGCGGACCTTTCGCCGAGGCAGGTGGATATGCCTGGTTCCCGAGTCGAGGGAATCCGATCGGCAACCCGCAGCCGCGAGTCGCAAACGATGCGACTGACGCTGTGCTGGATTGGCTGAATACGCTTCCGCCGGCGTCATCGATAGGAGTTCTCGGCTTCTCTCAGGGTGGTGCGATGGCACTGCAGCTGATGCGTCGAGCGCCGGCACGTTTCGACTACGGGGTGCACCTCGCCGGCTACGTCGTCAATGACGATCAACCCGGCGACCAAATGCTTGCGCAGAGGGGACTGCCCGTCTTCTGGGGACGCGGCGAGCTTGATTTCGTCATTCCAAACCAGGCAATCGTTCGTACGCGATCGTGGATGGCGGTGCACACCTCGCCGCAGGAAGTCGTGTATCCCGGGATGGGGCACGACGTTGCCGGGCGAGAGGTGACCGACTTCGTCGAGTTCGTTACGCGGCACGCTCGGACGAGGAAGGAAGCGGCGCCATGACACTTGTCGAGGCCCGTCGCGCCGTCGTAGGCCCAGCGAGCGTCCCAGTGTCGCTCGAGGTCAACGGACGGCAGCACACGGTCGAACTCGAGCCGCGCGTCAGCCTGCTGGACGCGTTGCGCGAACACCTCGATCTCACCGGCAGCAAGAAGGGTTGTGACCAGGGCACGTGCGGGGCCGGCACGGTGTGGGTCGACGGCCGGCGCGTGCTCGCCTGCCTCACGCTGGCGCTCGCGGCGTCCGGGCACGAGATCATGACGATCGAGGGGCTCGCCGGCGGCGATGAGTTGCATCCCATGCAGCGGGCGTTCATCCAGCACGACGCATTCCAGTGTGGCTACTGCACCCCGGGGCAGGTCATGTCCGCGGTCAAGCTCATCGAGGAGGGTAACGCCGCCACC
>JAOPWD010000022.1 GCA_025965875.1 Pseudonocardiales bacterium | reverse complement strand
GGGTGGCTACATCACCGCTCAGGCACACGATCACATGCCGTTCGTTCCCGCGCTGCTCGTCGGCATTGCGGCGACGGCGTTCACCGCGCTGATCATCGAGCGGATTTTCATCAGCAACATGCGGGGTGCCAACGTCAACGCCCTGGCGATCCTGACCATCGGCATCGACATTCTGCTGATCACCGAGCTCACTCGGCGCTTCGGTTCCGACGTGCTCACGATCGGAGATCCGTGGGGCAACAAGCTGGTGCACTTCGGCGGCTTGCAGCTGCCCCAGTCCCGGCTGGCCGCGATCATCGTCGCCTCCGTCCTGCTTGTCGGCTTCTTCGCGGCCTTCAAGTACTCCAGCTGGGGCGTGGCCATGCGGGCCGGCGCCGAGGACAACGAGGCGGCAGCGTTGATGGGGATCAGGCGCGGTCGGGTTACTGCCACCGCCTGGATGATCGCTGGCCTGCTCGCCGCGGTCGCCGTGGTGTTCCTGACCGCGTTCCCGAGTCCAGGCCTCGACACCGGCGCGCGAGAGATCGCGTTGCGCGCGTTCCCGGCGGCGATCCTGGGTGGCCTGGACTCCACCGGCGGTGCCGTGGTCGGTGGCCTGGCGATCGGCCTGGCCGAAGCGATGACCGCCGGTTACAGCATCACGTTCCTAGGCGGGAGCCTGTCCGATGTCATCCCGTATCTCGTCATGCTGGTGATCCTGCTGGTGCGGCCCTCGGGACTGTTCGGCACTCGGGAGTTGGCCCGTGTCTGACGCGCTGACCAGCAGGCTGCGCCGGGTGCGACCTGGCACCGCCATCCGGATCGTCTTGGTGTTGCTCGTGGCCGCATTGCCGTTGTACCTCGACAATTCGCTGCTGCAGACGGGGTTGTTCTCGATGGCTGCCGTCGTCGGTGCCATCGGACTCACGATTCTGACCGGCGCGGCGGGCCAGCTGTCACTGGCCCACGCCTTCTTCCTGGCCGTGGGGGCGTACTCGTACTCGTACTTCGCCGGCGTACCGGATCCGTCGAAGGCGTCGAAGGCGCACGGCCTCGGCCTGCCGCCGCTGCTGGCCATGGTGCTGGCGGTGGCCACGTCCGGAGTCGTCGGACTGCTGTTCAGTCCGATCGCCGGCCGGCTGCGCGGCATCTACCTCGGGGTGGCCTCGCTCAGCTTGGTTTTCATCGGCTCGTTCATCTATGAGAACGCCCGCAGCTTGACCGGCGGGTTCAATGGACGTCCAGCCACCGATTTCTCGCTGTTCGGGTTCCATTTCGCGAACGACACACCGCCGCTCACCGTGCTGAACGTGCCGTACGGGCGCTACGAACGGCTCTGGTACCTGTTCCTGGTGCTCACGATCCTGGCCTACATCTTCGGCACGAACGTCCTGCGCGGCCGGATGGGTCGGGCCATGCAGACGATGCGCGACAGCGAGGTTGCGGCCGCCACCATGGGCGTCGACATCCGCCGCACGAAGGCCGGCGTCTTCGGACTGTCGAGCATGTACGCGGGCTTGGCCGGCGTGATGGTTGCCCTCGCGTTCACGCGGGTAACGCCGGACTACTTCATCCTGCCGCTGTCGATCAGCTACCTCGCGATGGTCGTGATCGGCGGTCTCGGCTCAGTCGGCGGAGCCGCTGTCGGCGCGGTCTTTGTCACCGCTCTGCCAACGCTGTTGAGCCGGTACTCCGGCGCCCTTCCGTTCGTTGCTCAGCCGGCGAGCGGGGGCTACGACGCCGGGAAGATCAGTGCCGCGCTCTACGGGCTGGCCATCGTCCTGGTCGTGATGTTCGAACCCGGCGGCATGAGCGCGCTCGGCAAACGACTAACTGGCCTCGTCCGCCGGCACGATACGAGCGGTCCAGCTGCAGAACCCAAGCGAACCATGCCCAGATCGGGCAACACCACCCGCACCCAGGAGGATCTCGTATGACCGCCACCCGCACGCGAACTAGAGCGGTGCTCGGACTCGCGCTGGTCTTGAGTCTCAGCTTCACGGCTTGCAGCACCAAGGCGAACAAGACGGGAGACAAGACCGAGGGCGGGGTGAAGGCCGGTCCCGGCGTGACCAAGGACAAGATCAGCCTGGGCGTGCTGACGGACGAGTCCGGCACCTTCGCCGCGCTGGGCACTACCGTCACGCAGGGTAACCAGATCGCCGTCGACGAGATCAACGCGGCCGGTGGCATCTGCGGACGCAAACTCGGCCTCATCGTCAAAGACACCGCGTACGACGTGCAGAAGGCGGTGAGCCAGTACGCCGAGATCTCGCCCAACATCGCCGGCATCCTGCAGATCATCGGCTCGCCGGCCACCACGGCGCTGCTGCCCAGCATCACCAGCGATCACATGGTGTCGGCCACCGCGACTTGGGCCTCGTCTCTGTTGAGCAGCCCGGATATCCAGATCTCCGGCGCAACCTATGACATCGAGATGATGAACGGACTCTCCTACCTGCTCGACCAGGGCCTCATCCACAAGGGCGACAAGCTCGGCCACATCGCGTTCGAGGGTGCCTACGGGGACAACGGGCTGGAGGGCTCGAAGTACGCGGCCAGCAAGCTTGGCTTCTCGATCGTGACTCAGCGGCCCAAGGCGACCGAGACCGACATGACCAGTGCTGTTCAAGCCCTCAAGCAGGCCGGCGTCAAGGGCATCCTGCTGACGGTCGGCCCCAAGCAGCTGGCTTCGGCTGCTGGTGTCGCCGCGTCCGTCGGCCTCGACGTACCGATCCTGGGCAACAACCCGACGTTCAGCCCGTTGCTGCTCAACTCGCCGGCGGGACCGGCGATCGAGAAGAACTTCTACTTGTCGGCCTCCTCGTCACCACTGTCCGCTGACACACCGGCGGTCAAGAAGGTGCTCGCTGCCTTCAAGGCGAAGTATCCCTCCGCGACTCCGAACGCCGGCGTGGCCTACGGCTACGGCGTGGCGAAGATCTACGAGCAGACGCTCAAGGCAGCTTGTACCGCGAAGGACCTCACTCGGCAGGGCATTGAAACGGCGTTCCACAGCCTGAAGAACGTGGACACCCAAGGCATCATCGCGCCCCTGGACTACAGCAAACAGGGCGAGATTCCGGCTCGTCAGACGATCATCGCCAGGGCGAACAAGGCCAACATCAACATCGACGGCCTGAAGATCGAAAAGGACCTGTTCGAATCGGACATCGCCAAGGGCTACCAGCCCTAACAGCGTCGGCTCTGCCGGCGGGGAAGTGATCGTGCCCGCCGGCACTGTCGTCCTGGGCGCAGGTCCTAACCGCAGAGAGGCGGACATGAACTCGACGTCGGCCGATCTCACCGGACGTAGGGCGCTAGTCAGTGGCGGAGCCAGTGGAATCGGGGCTGCGTGTGTTCGGCGGTTGGCCCAGGCTGGTGCCCACGTCACGGTCCTGGACGTCAATGCCGACCAGGCGGCGCAACTCGCGGGGGAGGTGGGCGGCGACTCGGTCGTCGTCGACCTCACCGACGAGGGCGCGATCTCAGCGCTCGGGATCGACGTCGACATCCTGGTGAACAACGCCGGCATCCAGCACGTCGCTCCGGTTCACGAGTTTCCGCCGGAGATCTTCACCCGGATCCTGGCCCTTATGTTGCAGGCACCGTTTCTGCTGTCCCGGGCGGCGCTACCGGCCATGTACGCGCGCGGCTGGGGACGCATCATCAACGTCTCGTCGGTACATGGGCATCGCGCGTCGCCCTACAAGTCGGCTTACGTCGCAGCCAAACATGGTCTCGAAGGCCTCTCGAAGGTGATTGCCCTCGAGGGTGGCCCGCATGGCGTCACGTCGAACTGCATCGCACCCGGCTACGTCCGCACTGCGCTCGTCGAAGGCCAGATCGACGACCAGGCGTCCGTTCGCGGTATCTCGCGGGCGGACATCGTCGATCAGGTCATGCTGTCCGAGACCGTCATCAAACGGTTGATCGAGCCGGACGAAGTCGCTGAGATCGCGGCTTTCCTCTGTAGCACTGCCGCCTCCTACATCACCGGCACCTCGGTCGCGGTCGACGGGGGCTGGACTGCGCGATGAGCACTCAGCTGGTTCCGGATGCGCACGGCTGGGTCGACCTGCTCCGGATGCTCGCTGAGGAGGCGCCGGAGGCTTCCTTTATCCGTTGGCTCAGCCGGCACGGCGCCGGCGAGGACCGCGAGCTTCCCGCGGTCGTCGTCGAGGGCTACGAACTGGCTCGGCGCACCCGGGAGAACAGCGCGCGTCGCGAGCGGCGGGAGGGGGAGCTGGCCGCGCTGTACGCCACCGCCGGGGACCTGTCCTCCCTGCGCGACACCGACAAAGTGCTCACGGCGATCGTCCGGCGGGCTCGCGCGCTGTTGATCAGCGACGTCGCCTACATCACCCTGATCGACAAAGACGATGCCGTAACGACGATGCGGGTCGAGGTCGGTATGCAGACCCTGGCTCTGCGCGAGATGCGATTGGCCCATGGAACCGGCGTCAGCGGCCTGGTGGCCAAGACGGGGGAGCCATTCTGGACCCCGGACTACCTCCACGACCGACGGATCGTGCACGTGATCGACGACATCGTCGCCGAAGAGGGCCTGTCCGCTGTCCTGGGCGTGCCGCTGGTTTTGGGCAACCAGGTCCTGGGTGTGCTGTTCGCCGCGGACCGCCGCTCTCGCGTCTTCGCACCCGACGAGGTCGCGCTGCTGACGTCGCTGGGCAACCACGCGGCGATCGCCCTGAACAACGCGCGCATGTTCGAGGAGTCGCGCGCCGCACTGGACGAGCTGACTCGAGCGCACGCCGCGATGAAGGCTCATGCTGAACTTGTCGAGAAATCTGCTCAGGTGCACGATCGGCTCGCCGCGCTGATTCTGCAGGGCGCTGAAATGGCCGGAGTGGTTGATGCACTCGCCGACGTGCTCCAGGCGCACGTCTTGGTGCTCGGCCCTGATGACACTGAATTGGCTCGTTCGGCCGCCATGCCCGCCGGGATCAACGCCACGATCAAGGCTCATGCTGCAGGGGAGTTCGACGGCGTTCAGGACGGCGAGCACCAGTGGAGTGACGTGCGCGGTCAGGCCTTCCGGCTCGGGCGCACGGCCCGTTTCCCCAACCCGCTCGGCAATCAGAGCGTCTGGATCACGCCGATCATCGTCGGCCCCGAGCACTTTGCCACGATGCTCTCGACTCGAGCACAGGACTTTGCCGAGTCAGAGCTTCGCACTCTGGAACGCGGCGCACAGGTGACGGCCTTGTTGCTGCTGATGGGCCGGTCCGTGGCGGCCGCAGAGCAGGCCGTCCGGGGCGAACTGCTCGACGACCTGCTCAGCTCGTACCGGGTCGATGAGGCGAGTCTGCGACGCCGCGCCGAGTTGTTGGGCCTCGACCTGAGCGCCGAGCACGCGGTGGTCGCGGCGCGTCCGGTTGACCAGACGCAGCGGGCCGCGGTGCTCGCAGCGGCAAACCTGCTCGTCCGTGAGCTCGGTGGAATCGCCGGTGAGCACGACGGCAGCATTGTCTGTCTGCTGCCTGCTCTCACCGCAGCCGACGCGGCTGATCGCCTCGCGACAGGCATCGCGCAGTTAGCCTCCGCGGGTGCCACGGTGGGGGCAGCCGGACCGGTAGCCGGCCTGGCCGGGCTGCCGAAGGCACATCTGGACGCGGCGCGTTGCGAGCGCATCCTGCTCGCACTCGGCCGGCCGGGAGGGCGGGCCACCCCGCGTGACCTGGGCATCTACGGCCTGCTGTTCAGCGGCGCACCCCTTGAGCAGATCGAGGCCTTCATTGACGATCGGTTGGGCCCAGTTATCCGCTACGACGCGGATCACGGCACGGACCTGGTGCTCACCCTCCGCGCGTATTTCACCGCCGAGGGCAATATGGCCAAGGCCGCCACTGCCCTGTACCTGCACACGAACACGCTGCGTCAACGGATGGCTCGGATCGGCGAACTCATCGGCGACAGCTGGGCGGGCGAGCGGCTCGAGCTGCACGTCGCCGTCCGAATCCACGAAATCATCCGCGAGATCTGACCCATTGCTTGGCGCCGGAATCTGTTCGGTTGCGATCGGGTTAGCACGAACATGACCACCACAACCAGAGGGCGTATCAAGATCGAGCGGTCGGCCAAGCGGGTGCGCGGCTACCTAGGCGGGCAGCCGGTGGTGGATTCCGCCCAGCCGGTGTTGGTGTGGGAGAAGCTGTACTACCCGACCTACTACTTCCCGGTGACCGACGTGCAGGCCGAGTTGGTCCCGGACGGCACGGCGCATTCACCGAGCAGGGGCGAGGCCGTCACCTACACGGTCGTGTCGGGCGATCACCGCGCGAAGACTGCGGCACTGCGCTACCCGGACTCGCCCATCGAGGAACTGCGCGACCTCGTCCGTTTCGAATGGGATGCCATAGACGCCTGGTTCGAAGAGGACGAGGAAGTGTTCGTCCACCCGCGTGACCCCAATACCCGGATCGACATCCTCGCCAGCAGCAAGCACGTGCGGATCGAGGTCGAGGGCGTGACCGTCGCCGAGTCGACCAGCCCGCGGCTGCTCTTCGAGACCGGTCTGCCGGTGCGGTACTACCTGCCCAAGACGCACGTTCGGATGGACCTGCTCGAGCACACCGACACCGTCACGCACTGCCCGTACAAGGGTGCGGCCGAATACTGGGCGGTGCGCGCAGGCGACAGCCTGCATGCCGATCTGGCCTGGTCGTATCGTGCGCCGGTGCCCGAGAGCCAGAAGGTTATGGGGCTGATCTCGTTCTACAACGAGAAGGTCGACATCTTCGTAGACGGCGTACTTCAGGAGCGGCCGAAGTCGCCCTTCGGCTGACGTCCGAAAATCAGCCCAGGTTGTCGGTGCCGAAGGTGTCGCACTTCTTCGGGTCCCCGCTCTGGTAGCCGGTCGTGAACCACTTCTTGCGCTGCACCGACGTGCCGTGCGTGAACGCGTTCTGGTTGATCCTGCCGTTGCCGAGGTTCTTCTGGATGTAGTCGTCGCCGATGCGGGCTGCGGTGTCCAGCGCCCGGGCGATGTCGTCGGCGGTGACGTCGATGATGAGCGGCTGGCCGGTGTCATCGGGGACGGTCGTCGCGTGGTTCGCCCAGGTGCCGGCATAGCAGTCGGCCTGCAGTTCCAGCCGCACCGAACCGGACTTCGGACCGGTCACCCCTTGCTGCACCTTCGCATTGGTGCCGAGCAGGTCCTGTACGTGGTGCCCGTACTCGTGTGCGAGCACGTAGGCGTCGACGAACAGTCCGCCCTGCGCACCGAACTGGGTCTTGAGGTCGTCGTAGAACTGCAGGTCGAGGTAGACGTGCTGATCGCCTGGGCAGTAGAACGGCCCGGACCCACTGCTCGCGGTACCGCACGCGGTCGAGACTTGGCCGGTGAACCAGACCGTCGTGATCGGCTCGTAGGCCTTGCCCAGCTTCGGTAGCTCGGCGGTCCAGTAGTTCTGGATGGAGTCGATGTCGGCCACGACGGCGCAGTCGAGATTCTTGTTCGCGTCGGCCCCGGTCTTGCACTCCGCGGCTAGCTGGGTGTTGTCGGCGGTCTGGGGCCCACCACCGGCACCCAGTTGGCCGAGTACGTCGGTGACGGCATTGCCGCCGCTGCCGCCACCGATCAGGCTGATGAGCAGGTAGGCGACGACGCCGAGCACCCCGAGCCCGCCGCCGCCGACTGCGAGGCCACGGCCGCCGCCCAGGCCGCCTCCCGATCGCGCGTCCTGTACCCCGGAGGTGTCCAACTGGGCGTTGTCGCTGTACTTCATCACTGCTCCCAAGGCGTGGTCGGCTGCGGAGAAGATCCTGCCCTGCAAGGTCCCCGCTTTACACCTTTCCGCGCCCCAGATCGGGCTGATTCGGGGCGCGGAAAGGTGCAAAGCGGGAGGGGTAGGCCGTGGCTATGGCCAAAGGCGTCGCGCGAGGGCCGGTAGAATCGTTGGTAGATCCTGTGGCTCCGCACTGACCAGTCCGGCCTGCCGCGACACGTCATCACCTGGGAGCCGTCTCACCATGATCACCGCAACGGACCTCGAGCTGCGTGCTGGCGCGCGCATCCTGCTCGATCCGACGAGCCTGCGCGTCCAGCCGGGTGATCGCATCGGCCTCGTCGGGCGCAACGGGGCCGGCAAGACGACGAGCCTGCGCGTGCTGGCCGGCGAGACGATGCCGCATGCGGGCACGCTGGAGCGCAAGGGGGCGGTCGGTTACCTCCCGCAGGACCCACGCACCGGCGACCTCGACGTCAACGCTCGCGACCGGGTGCTGTCCGCGCGGGGCCTGGACACGCTGGTCACCGACATCGCGAAGATCCAGGTCCAGTTGGCTGAGGAGCCGCACGACGACGCCCTCGTTCGCCGCTACGGCAACCTCGAGGAGCGCTTCGACACGTTGGGTGGGTACGCCGCCGAGAGTGAAGCCGCCCGGATCTGCGCCAACCTCGGGTTACCCGACCGGGTGCTCGCCCAGCCGCTGCGCACCCTGTCCGGCGGGCAGCGCCGGCGCATCGAGCTGGCCCGCATCCTGTTCGCCGATTCCGGCGGCGAGCCCACCACCCTGCTGCTCGACGAGCCGACCAACCACCTCGACGCCGACTCGATCACGTGGCTGCGCGACTTCCTGCGCCAGCACATCGGCGGCCTGATCGTCATTAGCCACGACGTCGAACTGCTCGACTCCGTGGTCAACAAGGTCTGGAACCTCGACGCGAACCGAGCCGCGCTCGACGTCTACAACGTGGGCTGGAAGACCTACCTGCAGCAGCGCGAGACCGACGAACGCAGGCGGCACCGCGAACGGGCGAACGCTGAACGAAAGATTGAGACGTTACGCAGCCAGGCCGACAAGATGCGCGCCAAGGCGACCAAGGCCCGCGCTGCCCACCAGATGGACCGCCGTGCCGCGGTGCTGGCCGCTGGACTGGCCGAGGTGCGGGTGCACGACAAGGTGGCCCGGCTGCGCTTCCCGGCCCCGGCCCCGTGCGGGCGTACGCCGCTCACCGCCGACGGATTGTCCAAGTCCTACGGCTCGCTGGAGGTCTTCACCGACGTCGACCTGGCCGTCGATCGAGGCGCCCGGGTGGTCGTGCTGGGGCTCAACGGGGCAGGCAAGACCACGCTGCTGCGCTTGCTGTCGGGCATCGAACCGCCCGACACCGGCGAGGTCCACCCCGGCCACGGGCTCCGGCTCGGCTACTACGCCCAGGAACACGAGACGCTCGACCACGACCGGACGATTCTCGAGAACATGCGCTCCTCGGCGTCCACGGCCGCAACCCAGGGCCGCGAGAGCTACAACGACACCGACCTGCGCAAGATCCTGGGCGCCTTCCTGTTCTCCGGGGACGACGTCGACAAGCCGGCCGGCGTGCTCTCGGGCGGCGAGAAGACCCGGCTCGCCCTCGCCATGCTGGTGACCAGCGCCGCCAACGTGCTGCTGCTCGACGAACCGACGAACAACCTGGACCCGGTCAGCCGGGGCCAGGTACTCGATGCGCTGCGCACCTACGCGGGCGCGATCGTGCTCGTCACCCACGACGAGGGGGCCGTCGAAGCGCTGTCGCCGGAGAAGGTGATCTTGCTGCCCGACGGCGTCGAGGACACCTGGAGCCCGGACCTCGCGGACCTGATCGCACTCGCCTGACGCTTGCCTGGCTTGGCATGGATTGGCCGGGTCGTCGGGTTGCGGATCTGATCATTTCGGACGCACAACGCGGTCCCGTGACAGTCGGCACGCGTTGGACGTGTCGATCTTGCCGCTCCGGCCACGGTGGATGTATCAATCGGCTGGGAGGTAAGTGCGACGGGGATTTGCCAACCGGTGCAAAGTGCCGTCGCCGGATGTGGAGGAAGACGTCATGGCCGTTCTCAAGAAGGGCGCGCGCATCACGGGGGCCGACCGTAACAAGCTCGCGGGCGACCTGAAGAAGCAGTATGACAAGGGCAAGAGCATCCGCGAACTTGCCGACTCCCACGGGCGTTCCTACGGGTTTGTGCACCGGGTACTGTCCGAGTCGGGGGTAACCCTGCGCGGTCGCGGTGGAGCGACGCGGGCCAAAGCAAAGGGGAAGTAGCGCTGAGCGCGACTCACTCGACCAAGCTCATCGACGTCGCGCCCGAGGCGGGCCTGACGGTCGACCTGGCCGGTGAGGTCGCGACGATCACGCTCAACCGCGCCGACAAACTCAACGCGCAGAGCCCGCACACCTGGACCTGGTTGTGTCGCGTGGCCGACGCGCTGCCCGGGACGGTGCGCGTCGTCGTGCTGCGTGGCGAGGGCACGTCGTTCTCCGCGGGGCTGGACCGCGCCATGTTCAGCCCCGACGGAGTCCCGGGCGCACCCGGTGTCCTGGCTCTCGCGCGCGGCCCGGCCGACCAGGCGAGCAGCCAGATCGCGGCTTGGCAGCGTGCCTTCGACTGGAGTTCGCGGCCGGCCCTGGTGAGCATCGCGGCCGTGCACGGCCACGCCATCGGTGCTGGGTTCCAACTCGCGCTGGGTGCCGACATTCGCATCGTGGCCGATGACGCGCAGTTCACGATGGCCGAGCCGACGCTCGGGCTGGTGCCGGACCTCGGCGGGACCAAACGGCTCGTCGACCTCGTCGGCTACTCGCGCGCGGCGGAGATCTGCCTGACCGGCCGCCGGGTGGGGGCTGCGGAGGCGCTGGCCATCGGCCTCGCGTCGAAGGTCGTGCCCCCAGGCGAGCTCGACGCCGCCGTCGGGCAGACCGTCGCCGCGCTGCTCGCGGTCAACCGGGACGCTGCGGCCGAGACCAAGGCCCTATTGCTTGCGGCTGCCGGTCGTACTCAGACCGAGCAGGAAGCCGCCGAGCGCGACGCCCAGTACCGTCGACTACGTGCGCTGACCGGCGCGGATGACGGTGCCGACGCCGAGGGCTGACGCCTCGGGGGGCCCAGTAGAACGGAACATCCACCGGCGTGCGGGCGTTGGGCCGAGCCGGAGGTAGATAGATGTCGATGGACCAGATGCACGCGATGCGCATGATGGGCTCGATGCGTCGCGGCGACAAGTCAGCCGAGTCGCGGCAGTTGCCGCCCGGCACGTGGCGACGGGTATTTCGTTTCGCCAGGCCCTATCGCAAGGACCTGCTCGTATTTCTCTGCTTCATCATCGCCAGCGCCCTGATCGGCGTCGCGACCCCGGTGCTGGCCGGCCGGGTGATCAACGAGATCACCGGCCATGGCCAGGTGGCCGCAGTGGTCAAGATCGCGTTCATCATCGCCGGCCTGGCCGTCCTCGACGCTGTCCTGTCCTTCGCCCAACGCTGGTACTCGGCGCGTATCGGCGAGGGCTTGATTTTCGACATGCGCACCTCCGTGTTCGACCACGTGCAGCGGATGCCGCTGGCGTTCTTCACCCGGACGCAGACCGGTGCGCTGGTCAGCCGCCTGAACAACGACGTGCTCGGCGCCCAACAGGCGTTCACCTCGACGCTGTCCGGGCTCGTCTCGAACGTGGTGAGCCTGGTGCTGACCGCGGCGGTGATGTTCACGCTGTCGTGGCAGATCACCGTTCTGTCGCTCGTCATGCTGCCGGTATTCGTCATCCCGGCCCGCCGCATCGGGGCCCGTCTGCAAGCCATCACGCGGGAGTCCTACAACCTCAACGCATCGATGAACTCCACCATGACCGAGCGCTTCAACGTTGCCGGCGCGTTGCTGGTCAAGCTGTTCGGCCACCCGGCCGCCGAGGACCAGTCCTTCCGTGGCCGCGCCGCTCGCGTCCGCGACATCGGGGTCACCTCGGCCATGTACGGCCGGGCCTTCTTCGTCGCGCTCACCCTCGTCGCCCAGTTGGCCCAGGCGCTGGTGTACGGCCTCGGCGGGTACTACGCGATCAAGGGCCAGTTGTCAGCAGGCACGGTGGTCACGCTCGCGCTGCTACTCACCCGCCTGTACGGGCCGCTCACGGCGTTGTCGAACGCGCGGGTGGACATCATGAGCGCGCTGGTCAGCTTCGACCGGGTCTTCGAGGTGCTCGACCTGGCGCCGATGATCGCCGACGCCGACGATGCCACCAACCTGCCGGCCGACGCGGGCAGCGTCGAATTCGCCGATGTCCGCTTCTCCTACCCGACCGCCCGCGAAGTCTCGCTCGCCTCGCTCGAGGACGTCGCGGTGCTCGACGACGTGCCGGCGCAGGAGGTGCTGCACGGCGTGTCCTTCCGGGCCGAGCCGGGGGAGATGATCGCCCTGGTCGGCCCGTCGGGTGCGGGCAAGACGACGATCAGCCAGCTGGTGCCGCGCATCTACGACGTGCGCTCCGGCCAGGTACTCGTCGGTGGTCGCGACGTGCGTACGGTCACCCAGCAGTCGTTGCGCGACCGGATCGGCGTGGTCAGCCAGGAAGCGCACATGTTCCACGACACGATCCGCGGCAACCTGCTCTACGCGAAGCCTGACGCCACCGACGACGAGCTGTGGAGCGTCATCGCCGCGGCCCAGATCAGTGAGCTCGTGACGGGGCTGCCCGACGGTCTCGACACCCTGGTGGGAGACCGTGGCTACCGCCTTTCCGGCGGCGAGAAGGCACGGCTGGCGATCGCCCGGCTGCTGCTCAAAGCTCCCAAGATCGTCATTCTCGACGAGGCGACGGCACACCTCGACAGCGAGAGCGAGGCGGCCGTGCAGGAGGCGCTCGCCCAGGCGCTGGCCGGCCGGACCTCGATCGTGATCGCCCACCGGCTCTCAACGATCCTCAATGCCGACAAGGTCATCGTGCTCGACGCCGGGCAGATCGTCGAGATGGGCACGCACTCTGAGCTCCTGGCGGCCGACGGCCTGTATGGCGAGCTGTATCGCACCCAGTTCGAGCGTCAGGCGGTTGGCGTCGAGCCGCTGCCGAATTGAGCCCTCACCGCGTCACCAACGGGTCTGCGAGCAGGGCGCCGAAGGCCAGTTCGGCTGCCCCCAGCAGCGACGAGTCGTCACCGAGCCGGGGGGTGCACAGCTGGACCGTGTTACGGGAGTCACCCATCGTGTGGCTGTCCAGGGCCTCCATCATTTCCTTCTCGGCCAACCGGAAGACCTCGGTGAAGGAGCCGCCGAGCAGGACCCGCTCCGGGTTGAGGACGTTGACCAGGCTGGCGATCGTGCGGCCAAGAGCTGCCGCGACGGCACGGACGGCTGAGCTGGCCCGCTCGTCTCCCGCGGCGGCATCAGCGAACACCGCAGCGATGCTGCCCGCCGTGACCGGCTCGGTGCGCCCGGCCAGTTCCAGCAGCGCGTTCTCGCCCACATAGGTCTCGACGCAGCCGCGCTTGCCGCAGTGGCACTGCGGCCCCGAGGCATCCACGACGTTGTGCCCGACCTCGCCCGCGTAGCCGTCGTGCCCGCGCAGGGGCGTGCCGTTCACGATGATGCCGGCGCCGACGCCGATGCGGCCGATCAGGTAGACCACGTCATCAGACCCGCGACCGCCGCCGCGCACGTGCTCGGCGATGACGGCGAGGTCGGCGTCGTTGCCGACGACAACCCGCAAGCCGGGCGGCGCCAGCGCCGCGACCATCGCGCCGAACTCCTCGTGCCGCCAGGTCAGGTTGGGGGCGAACTCGACCGTGCCGCTGTGCCAGTCGACCGTCCCCGGGACGCTGATCCCGATGCCTATCGGCCAGGCCCGTTCGTCGACCTCGACGCCGACGTTGGCTGCCGCGGCGACGATGTGCTTTGCGACAAGCTCAGCCGGGCTGGGAGTCGGATCCATCGGCAGGGTGTGCCGGCTCAGCACATGCCCGCCGATACCGACCGCGGCGATGGTCAGGTGCGTGACATCGATATCGACGGCGATGGCGTACGGGCCGTCCTGCCGCGGGCCGACCACGTGCGACGGGCGCCCGGCCCGGTCACCCCCGCTGGGCACCCACTCTTCGAGCAGGCCGAGCTCGGTGAGATCGGCGACCAGTGAGCCGATCGTCGAGCGGTTGAGATCAAGGCGCTGGGTCAGTTCGGCGCGGGTCAGCTCACCATCGCGGTGCACCTGGCCGAGCAGCAGGGCGAGGTTGTGCCGCCGGATGGCATCGGGTCTGGCTACGGGCACCTACGTCATCCTCCCCATCCCGCGGCTCCGGGCGTAGCCCGCTCAGTTCCTCAGTGCGCGGCGGCGGGAGAGCGCGTCGACGGCTGCGGCGAGCAGCAGCACGACGCCCGTGATCACCTGCTGATACTGCGCCGGCAGGCTCGGCCGAAGCTGTAGCCCGTTCGGGATGATGACGATCACCAGCGCGCCGATGAGGGCATCGCGTGGTTTACCCCGCCCGCCGAACAGCGAAGTGCCGCCGATGACCGCCGCGGCGACCGAGAACAGCAGAATGTTTCCCGCGCCCATGTCCAACGTGACGCTGCCCTGCTGGGAAGCGAGGAATGCACCGCCGAGCGCCGCAAACGTGGAGCACATCACGAATGCGCTGATCTTCATCTTGGTGACGTCGATACCGGCTCGGCGAGCCGCTTCGGCGTTGCCGCCGATGGCGAACAGATGCCGTCCCCAGGTCGTCTTGCTGAGCCCGATCGTGCACGCAATCATCAGAGCGACCGAGATGGACACGGCCCAAGGCAGGCCTTCGTTGATCTTCTGCCCACTTGGATTCCGGTTCTGGTTGGCCAGCACCACGATCACGATGGCGATCACGGCGATAACGCCGGCACGAATCAGCACGAGAGAGATCGCGTCGCCGGCTAGACCCTTGGCCTGCGCACGCAGCGCCCGCGTCAGTGTGTACGCGAAGTACCCGCCGACCAGCACCAGGACGTAGACCCAGCTCCAGGTCGGGGACATGTTGTTATTTGCCAGCCCGTTCCACAGGCTGTACTGGCTGACGTTGATCGGCTGCGATCCCAGGAGGAATAGCACGACACCCTGCCAGGCGAGGAACAGCGCCAGCGTCACGACGAAGCTGGGGATCCCGACCCTGGCCACGAGCCACCCGGTGAAGATGCCAATGGCCGTGCCGACGGACACCGAAATGAGCAGGGCCCAGATGATGGCGCTGCCGGTCCCGGTCGTCGTGTTGTAGTGCTCGGTCGCTCCGATCAAGATCAGCACGATGCCGAGAACGACGAAGGCCGCCGCCGCGTACAGGCGCAGGTAGAGCCCGAGCAGAGCCGCCGCAATCAGCACCGCGATGACGAACGCATAGAGCACTCCGGGTATGCCGTGATGCAAACCGTGGGAGAACAGACTCTGGGCGGCGATGGCCGCGCACACCCCGCCCGCCGTGCCGGCCGACAGGTCGATCTCGCCGATCAACAGCACGAAGATCAGGCCCATCGCGATGACGGCGATGTAAGCCCCTTGCCCGGGCAGGTTGCCGATATTCGTTCGCGACAGGAATCGCGAGCTGACCTGGCTGAAGATAATGACAAGGACGACGACGCCGAGGACGGACGGCAGGGCGCCGGGGTCGCCGGAACGGATTCTGTTGATGTAGTCGCGGAACGCGTCGGTGAGTCCGCGGCGCTCGACATCGAGGGAGAAGCTGCCCGGCTGGTTGCCGGTGCGTGCAGACGTTTCGGTGGCGACTGCGGGTTCGGGGGTCGGGGAGCCGGATTCAGGCGTCGGTGTGGTCATCGTCGCCCCCTAGATGATCTGGTCCGCGGTGGCCGGGTGCAGCCCGAGGGTGCCGCTGCGCCCGGCGGTGATCAGCTCGACTATCTGCGTCGTGCTGCTGTCCTTGGCCATGACTTCGGCGGCCACCTTGCCGAGATAAAGGGCTACCACGCGGTCGGCCACCTCGATGACGTCGTTCATGTTGTGCGAGATGAGCACGACGCCCAGGCCCTGGTCGGCCAGCCGTCGCACGAGATCGAGCACCTGGCGGGTCTGCGCAACGCCGAGCGCCGCTGTCGGCTCGTCGAGGAAGACCACCTTGCTGTTCCAGAGGACGGCCTTCGCTATGGCTACGGTCTGCCGTTGCCCGCCGGAGAGACTGGCGACGAGTTGCCGAACCGAGTTGA
>JAOPWD010000539.1 GCA_025965875.1 Pseudonocardiales bacterium | reverse complement strand
GGGCGTAGCTGCCGGACACGCTGGTGTACGCCGGCGGGTACTGCTCCCGGACCATCGTCGCCATCGGCCCTGCGAAGCCGTTGCGGGTGTAGAGAACCACGTTCGGTGCTGTCTGGTCGGACATTGCTGCTCCTTGCGGTGATCAGGCACGCCGTCGGGCGGCGACAGGCGTTGTGGCGGCGTGAGCCGCCCGGATGCTCAGTGCGTGTTGGCCAGCTGCTGCTCGGCTGCAGGGTGCTGAGCATGGTGCCGCTCGGCGAGTTGTTGGCCGCATACGATGTCCAGGCGGCTGTCCCGCGCGGCGCGTCGCACCACGCCGCGCAACGCTGCGTAGGCCTCGCCGTCCTCTACGGCCGAGACGAACGGATGGAAGATAAAAGTGGCCAGCCCGCCCGTCTCGGCGACGGCGTCGAGCATGCCCTGCCAATAGGCGGAGGCCTGTGCCGGACTCTGATCGCCGGCGGGGTTCATGTGGTACTGCCAGTAGTCGTTCGTGTCCCAGTGGTAGGGGACCGTGACGATGCCCTCTGGCAGTCGCCGCACCCGCAGCGGATCGTCCTCGGTCTCGTGCTCGATGCTGCTGTCGTAGAGGTAACCGAGCTCCGCCAGAACGGAGGCGGTGCGCTCACCCCGGTAGCCACCTGGCGCGCGGAAGCCGCGCGGCGTGATGCCGGCGAGTTGCAATGCCGCTGTGCCGTCGAACAGCAGGCACTCGCGGCGTCCGGAGTCGAGCTCGGCCCACTTCTCGTGGACCCATCCGTGCAGCCCGATCTCATGCCCGGCCGCGGCGATGGAATCGAGGACATCGCGGTGGTGAAGCGCGTTCCAGCCCTCGACGAAGAACGTTGCCCGGACGCCGTACTCGGCGAACAGCGCGAGCATGCGCGGCACGCCATGTCGCAGGCCCGGCTCGTCAGGATCGGGACGGACCGCGGCACCGGTGCCGATTTCCAGAGCGCGACCAAGGTTGTCGACAGTGAGGCAGACGGTTCCTCGTGCTCCCATGCCACTCATCCCTTCGGCGTGTTCCGGTTCACATCGGCTTGGAGCAAGTGAAACACTAAATCAATGCGTGCGCAAGGATTAAATGTTGGCAGATTTCGGTGTGGTCCTTTCGGCACGGAGGGTTCGATGTGTGCGCATAGGATGGACGCCATGGCAGCCAAGGACCGGCCCGACGTCGCCGCATGGCGCGCGATGCTGTACGCGAACGACCGGCTGCTCAAGCGACTCGCGGAGGAGATGCTGCGCGAGCTCGGCTTGGACATGGCCTGGTACGAGGTGCTGATGCACCTGGCGGAGGCGCGCCGGGCCATCACCCAGCGCGAGCTGGTCGAGCTCACCCTGATGGGGCAGAGCGGTCTGAGCCGTGTGCTTGCCAAGCTCGAGGCCGCCGGCCTCGTGCGCCGGGTGGCGGTCGAGACTGATCGACGAAACCTATCGGTCGAGCTCACCGACCGCGGTCGTGAGCAACTTCGCCGCGCTGCGCCGTTGCATCTGCAAGGCATCAAACGCTGGTTCACCGATCCGATGTCGGCGCGACAGGTCGAGGCGATCCGCGTCGGTTTGCAGCGAGTGCTGCACAACCTCGCCGAGGATGGGCGCGCTCCGCGCCCGGAGCCCGAGCCGGTAGCGATCGGGCCGCAGCTGCTGTCGCTCTCGACCGACGCCGTGGTGACCGCGGACGCGATCGTCGTACGGGATGCACTCGAACCCGTGATGCTGGCCGACGCGGTCCGCTACGCGCGGCCCGAGGACGTGGGGGAGCTGCGGCGTCTGCTCACCGTGATGACCAGGCGGCTCGACTCGCCGGTCGACTTCCTGCGCGCGGACTGGGCGCTGCACAGGCGGATCGCGCAGATATCGCCGAACGAGGTGCTGCGACAGGTGTACCTGTCGCTCGTCACCACGCTCGAGGACAACGTCGACGCGATCGTCTCGGACAAGAGCCATCCGGACTACCTGCAGCGTCGACTGCGATTGCACGCAGACATCGTCGAGGCGATTGCGGACTCGGACGCCGGGGCCGTCGCCGAACTGGTCGACCAGCACCGGCTGACAACCGCGGTCGACCCTGCTCCGGCTACACGGGGCGGAGTGAAGGCTCGGCGTCAGTCGACCCGGTAGCCGAGGTTGCGCCAGCGGCCCACCATGCCCTGTCCACGCACCGAGACGCTTCGTCCGTCCTGGATCGGCAGCAGCGTCATCAGACCCATGCCGACGTGCAGTTGCGTCGGGATCACGGGCAGCGAAGGGATCCAGTAGATGAGCGCGCCGTCGACGGTGAAGCGGACGGAGCCAGCGGCCGCGTCCAGAGCGATGGCGCAGTGCTGGTAATCGTCCGGCGTCGTCCGAATGCCGCACAGCGGGGGATCGACGACATAGGTGAAGGCATCCTCGCCGTCCACCACGCCCGGCACGGCCAAGCGCTCGTACACCGAGAGTGTCCGGGTACCGGTGTTGATCAGGTCGAAGGCCAGCAAGGACTGCAGGTCGAAGACGTTGAAGGTGATGAAACCGTCGC